>JAAVYV010000003.1 GCA_022791325.1 Clostridia bacterium | reverse complement strand
GCCCGTGCTCCAACGACTTTGCTATATTTCTAATTTAATCTAGTAACTTCTTCGAAGAGCCATAGATGTTTATTCTCTGTGGTCTACGGGCGATTGATAATCGCCCCTACATATATATTTTATATAAGCCGTGAATTGTAAGACTTAATTTTATAAAACGAACAAATTTTTTAAAAAAACTATTGACAAAATATAAAATAGGATATAAAATAAACCTACAAAACGAACAAGAGTTTCAAAAACAAAAATTTGCAAGGAGTGGTAAAAATGAATTTATTAAAAAATAGAAATAATATAATAACATATACAGTAAATAAAAAGGACTATAGTAATTTATATATATCAGTACAAAATGGAGAAGTTATTATTAATGCTCCTTGGTATATGGCAAGTAGTCAAATACAAAAAATAGTAGAAAATAAAAAACAATGGATATTAAACAAAATAAATGAATATGAAAAGGCATGTGAAAAAAAGAAAATATTAGAAGAATATACAAAATTGAAAAAAGTAAAAGTACTAGGGCAAAATTATGATTTAGCTATAAAATATAAAAATATAAAAGCACCAAACTTATCTATTGAAAATGCAGAAATATTAGTAACACTTCCAACAAGGTACAAAAAAATAAATAATGACCAAATAATAAAAATGTTAATAGAAAAAATGTATGACATGATTGCTAAGAAAGAAATAGAAAGAGCTATGGAAAAAACAAGAATAATGATGCAAATAGCTCCTGAAAATTACGAAATTATAAGAATAGAAAATACAATTGCTAAATGTATAGATAAAAATATCATAATAAATCCAGATATTGCTAAATATAGTAGAGAAACTATTGAATATATAATAATACATGAATTTTGCCATTTAAAATATAAAAATCATACAAAATCCTTTTATAATATGTTACAAACATATATACCAAATTATGAAAAAAAAGAAAGAGAATTAAATAAAATATTATATTAAATAATAAATCGAAAGAAAAAGTGGTTAATAAATTAATACTAAAAACTTATTCAACTATTTGGAAAAACTGAATATAATTAAGTTAGGAGGTAATAGAAATATGGATGGAGTATATGAAACAGGTATAAACACACCAATGGGAAATATTAATGCAAGAATAGCATTAAAGCAAACAGGAGATATTATAAATGGAATGGTAGAAATAATGGGCTCAAAAAATGCGCTTTCACAAGGAAAAGTAAATGGAAATAAATGTTTTTTTCAAGGTGAAATGAAAAATAATATGCTTACAATAAAATATGATATAACAGCTGAATTAATAGGAAATAACCTAAATATTAATGCAAAAACCAATATGGGAGAATTCAAACTACAGGCTAAAAAAGTGGCATAAATTTAAGAAAAAATTAGTATAAAATATATAAATAGAAAGATACAAAATAATAAATGGAGTTTCTTTCTATTTATTATTAAGTACTGCCAGCAATGCTTTTAATTTCTTTATTTTAACAATTTACAAATAAAATTAAATTAGTGAATAGTTAATAGTGAATAATGAATAGTTAATAATCATAAGTGCTCTTAGTACCTGATTCAAATTATTCATTATTCACCATTAACTATTCACTGCGAATTGTAAAATTCGCACTTATGTGGCTGGGGTACTGTGATTCGAACACAGGAATGTCGGAGTCAGAGTCCGATGCCTTACCGCTTGGCGATACCCCAATATAATTAATGGCATAAATAAATTTAAGTAGTAGCAAACTATTAATTTCTACTGTATATTGGCTATGAATGTTTATATTTCGAAACAAAGAAAATAAATTATAGAAATTTTCTAATAAGCAAATATATAATATCATAAGTAAAATCAAAAATCTAGTATAAAGTAATGAATTTTTTATAATTTGTGAAATAATATATAAAATATGGAAATACTATAATTAAATTATAAAAAAAGGAGAATGTAAAGTGAAAGATTATTTAGGTATTGAAAGTATTAAAGCACTAGAAGTTTTTGACTCAAGAGGAAATCCAACTGTTCAGGTAGAAGTAATAACTGAAGGGGGATTTTGTGGCGTAGCAATGGTTCCTTCAGGAGCTTCAACAGGGAGTTTTGAAGCAGTAGAACTGAGAGATAATGAAACAGATAGGTTCGGTGGAAAAGGAGTAAGTAAGGCAGTAAAGAACGTAAATACAAAAATAGCTAAAGCATTAAATAAAATGAATGTATATAATCAAATAGGAATAGATAATGAACTAATAAAAATAGATGGAACAGAAAATAAAGGTATTTTAGGTGCAAATGCTACATTAGGAGTATCTATTGCAGTTGCAAGGGCAGCAGCGAATTCATTAGGCATGAGCTTATATAATTATTTAGGAGGAGTAAATGCAAGTAAATTGCCAATTCCAATGATGAATATATTAAATGGAGGAAAACATTCTGATAATAACATAAGCATACAGGAATTTATGATAATGCCAATAGGTGGAGCAACATTTAAAGAAAGAATGGAAATGGGAGTACAAGTATATCATACATTGAAAAAAGTGTTAAAGGAAAAAGGTCATATTACAGCAGTAGGAGATGAAGGAGGGTTTGCTCCAAATTTAAATGGGGAAGAAGAGGCAATAGAAATTATATTAGAAGCAATAGAAAAAGCAGGCTATATTCCAGGAGAAGAAATTGCACTTAGCTTAGATGTAGCAGCAACAGAAATGTGGGATGAAGCACAAAAAATAGATAAAGAGGGATATTATTTTTGGAAAAAAGATATATTCAAAACAAAAGAAGAAATGGTAGAATATATTATAGAACTTACAAATAAATATCCAATTATATCAGTAGAAGATGCACTTGCAGAAGAAGATTGGGAATCATGGGAATTACTAACTAAGAGAATAAGGAAAGGAGTACAATTAGTAGGAGATGATCTATTCGTAACAAATAAGAAAAGATTGTTATATGGAATAAAAAATAATGTTGCAAATGCCATATTAATAAAACCAAATCAAATAGGAACTATTTCGGAAACTCTAGAATGTATAGAACTTGCTAAGAGTAATGGATATAAAACTATAATATCACATCGTTCAGGAGAAACAGAAGATACAACTATAGCAGACATAGCAGTTGGGACAAATGCTATGCAAATAAAAACAGGTGCACCATGTAGAACAGATAGAGTAGCTAAATATAATAGGTTATTAAATATAGAAAATGAGCTTCAAGAAAGATAAAACAAGTTATAATACAATATAAATTAGAAAATATTAGATTGTTAAACTAATTAATACAATAAATATAAAAGTAGTTTAAAGTACACAATTAAATATGCATATATTAAAAAATAGAGAATATTTTACCAACATAATGGTATATATATTCTCTATTTTTATATACTAAAAAGTACTATATTTTATTATTTTAAATCTTTATTATTTTTATATAATTTTATACCCTGAACTATACAAAGAATAACAGCTGATGAAATTATTATAATTCCTACAATTGTTGCACCAGTTTGTGGTATAGGATCAGGTGCAACAGAAGTATCTGGTGGCTCAGGAGTAGGCGTAGGTGTTGGTGTAGGAGTTGGAGTTGGCTTAGGTTCTGGAATAACTACTCTAACCTTTGGAGTAACATCAGAACTTATAAGAACTTTCTCACCATCATCATCTAATACATTATTTGTAGTTATATCTACTTTTTCATTTGTATCTAATATAACATTAGAAATTTCTTTATTAATTGTAGATTTCAATTTTAATTTATAAGATAAACTTGCAACTTCTCCATAACCTAATCTATCAATATGCCATATTATTTCATTGTTTTGTAAATCTATACTAGGGCTTACTGTTCCAATATTAGGTGGTGTAACATATTCAAAGTCAAAATTATCTACTATCTCTTGAGGAAAATAGTCATATATATCTAAATCAGTTAATACGTCATCTTGTGGAGCAACTAATTGGTCTAATATAACTTTAGATATAGTTTCTTCAATTTCACTGTCAGTAATATTATAGAATTTTCCAACAGTAGGTTTTTCAGGTGAACCAAAAACTTCTTCTGCTAAATCTGTAAAAGGTTTATTAGTTTGAGCTGTTTCTACACGATCACCTAAACCAGTCATCATAGAAAGTACTTGAATACCTTTGCTATTCATATTAAGTAAAGCATTTTTAGTATTTTCAGCAGTAACACCTGAATATAATATTTTGTTACTTCCTAAAGAAATATTAGGAACACCATCTGTTAATAAAACAATAAATTTACTTTCACAAGTTCCAGTAAATTGTTGACTTGCAAGTGTGATACCAGCCTCTATATTAGTTCTTGCACCAATTGGACTAGTAGGGTCATCTTTTTCTATAATTTTTACAAAATCATCGTAAATAGAATTAATTGCATTTAATACATTATCTTTAGATTTTGTTAAAACAGTTCTAAGTTTTGCATCTTCTAAGGTTCCTTCATTCAAACCTGTTGAAAAACTAACTACACTTAAGTTGACAGTATCTAACTTTAAAAGTTCGCTTGCAAGAACTTTAGCAGAGTCTATAACAGCTTCCATTCTAGTACCACCAGTAGATATTGTATTTTTCATACTTCTAGAGTCATCAATTACAAGAACTATTTCACTTGGTTTATCCAATGGTAAAACTGCATTATTGGTTACCTTTAAACCAATAGTTAGTTCCTTTTTCTCTAAATCATAATCAATAATTTTCTTTTCAAATATAGCTTTATCAGTAATGTTAATAGTACAAACATTATTTTCTACAATTTCAAAGGTAGCATTTTCTGAAGAAACAGATACAGCTAAAATGTTTGTAGAAATAACTAAAATTGATACTAAAAAAAGTAAAGCTATTTTAATTAATTTTTTCATAAGTTATCAATTCCCTTCTTAAAATATAATCATTCTTATTAAATTATAAGACAAGTTAAAGCAGATTTCAATGATTTAGTAAAAATGAAATAAAAATGTAATATTAAAGTAGAAATGAAATAAAATTGTAATATATTATAGAAAAAAATATATATATGTGTTAAAATAGGAATCACGATAGTAATGAAAGGAAATAGAAATGAAAAATTTATTAGGAATATTAACATCGTATATATTTATAGGAATTATTATTATGTTAGCAAAACTTTTTGAAAAATTTGGAAAAGAAGCAAGTAGAAAGTTTATACATATATCACTTGCAAATTGGTGGTTTATAGCGATGTATTTTTTTGATAATGCAATTTGGGCTTCATTGGTACCATTAAGTTTTGTGATAATAAACTATATATCTTATAAGAAAAACTTAATATCAGTAATGGAACGTGAAAGCCAAGATGGATTAGGTACAGTATATTATGCTTTATCATTATTAATAATTTCAATATTCACATTTGGAATTATTAAAAGACCTGAAATAGGTTTGTGTAGCATATTGATAATGGGATATGCAGATGGATTAGCAGCAGTAATAGGAAAGAGATTAAAAAGTTATGAATATAAAATAGGAAATACGAAAAAAACATTCGCAGGTTCAATAACAATGTTTATAATAACATTTATGATAATAGCAATATTTTCAAATATTGTAGGTGTAAAACTATGGTTACTAAAATCAATAATAATTGCAATAATATTAATGATAGTAGAAGCAATATCAATAAAAGGAACAGATAATATAACAATACCAATTTCAGCATGTGCATTGTTATTTCTGATGTAAAAATAAAATTATAGAGGTTGCACAATAGGGATAAATTTAAATGTAGAAGTTTTTGCCATTGCCACTCCACACTTCGAAAAAGTTGATTAAATAATTATATAAATCTAGATCAATTTCCATGTAGCATAGGTAGAACTCTTACAAAAAATAATTAATAGTAAATTTCGTTAGAAAGGATGCAGAAATGGATAATATATTGAATAAAGTAAATAATCCAGAAGATTTAAGAAAACTTAATATAAAAGAAAAGGAACAATTAGCAAAAGAAATAAGAGAAAAGATTATAAATACAGTATCAGTAACAGGAGGACACTTAGCATCAAATTTAGGTGTTACAGAACTTACGATTGCACTTCATAGTATTTTTGATACTCCAAAAGATAAAATAGTATGGGATGTAGGGCATCAAACTTATGTACATAAAATATTAACAGGAAGAAAAGATAAGATGGATACTTTAAGGCAATTAGGTGGGATATCTGGATTTCCAAAAATAAAAGAATCAGAATATGATAGTTTTGATGCAGGTCATAGTAGTACATCAATATCAGTAGCACTTGGTATGGCAAGAGCCAGAGATATACAAAAAGAAGATAATAATGTGATTGCAGTAATCGGTGACGGAGCATTAACAGGAGGAATGGCGTTAGAAGCACTAAATGATGCAGGAAATAGTAAAACAAAATTAATAGTAATATTAAATGACAATGAAATGAGCATATCTAAAAATGTAGGAGGAATTTCACAGTTTCTAACTAAATTACGAACAAGGAAATTTTACAAAAAATCTAATAATAGTATAAGAAGAACATTAGAGAAGACTCCAAAAATAGGAACTAAAATTATAAGAATAGCAAGAAGAGTAAAATATAGTTTGAAACAATTGTTTTTGCCTAATATGTTTTTTGAAGACTTAGGCTTTAAATACTTAGGCCCAGTAGATGGGCACGATATAGAAAGACTAGAATGGATTTTAAAATTGGCCAAAAAGGAACAAGAGCCAGTACTTGTACATGTTATTACCAAAAAGGGAAAAGGATATAAGCCAGCGGAAGAAAACCCAGATAGATTTCATGCAACAGGAAGTTTTGAAATAGAAACTGGAAAGCCAAATAAAGAGAAGAAAAAGGATTATTCAGCAGTATTTGGAGAAAAATTAGTAAAATTAGCTAGCAGTAACGAAAAAATAGTAGCGATAACAGCAGCAATGAAAGATGGAACAGGATTAAAAGAATTTAAAGAAAAGTATCCTAACAGGTTTTTTGATGTAGGAATAGCAGAACAGCATGCAATTGGCTTAGCAGCAGGATTGGCAAAGGCGGGACTAAGGCCAGTAGTACCAATCTATTCATCATTCTATCAAAGAGCATATGATCAAGTAATACATGATATATGCATAGAAAGCATGCCTGTTGTTCTATGTGTAGATAGGGCAGGAATAGTTGGAAATGATGGAGAAACACATCAAGGACTATTAGATTTAGCATTTTTTAATATAGTACCAAATTTAACAATAATGGCACCAAAAGATTTCAAAGAATTAGAAGACATGTTAGAATATGCAATAACATTAAACTCACCAGTAGTAATAAGATATCCAAGAGGTGGAGAAAATGAACAAACGAAGTTTGAAAAGCACGAAAAAATAAAACAAGGAAAAGCAGAAACAGTAAAAGAAGGAAAAGATATAAGCATAATAGGGGTAGGAAAAATGGTAGCAAAAGGTATGGAGATAGCACAAAAATTAGAAAAACAAGGAAAAAGTGTAGAACTAATAAATGCAAGATTTCTAAAACCATTTGATGAAGAAAAAATAATAGAAACAATTACAAAAACAAAAAATGTTATAACAATAGAAGATGGAAGCATAATAGGAGGCTTAGCTACAAAAGTAAAAGAGATAATTGCAGAAAACAAATTAGAAAATGTGGAATTAAAATGTTATGCTTATCCTGACAAGTTTATAGAAGCTGGAAATGTTTCAGAACTAGAGGAAAAATATTTGTTTTAGTTCCCATTAGGGACGTTTCCTTTTGGGAAGTCTGTCCCTTTTGGGAATATTAAAATATTATAATATGCAAGGGTCGTCGCCATCGGCGACTCAAATAACATTAAATCATTAAATGAAAATTACAATAAATATAAAATAAAAATTTGGAGAAAACATGGATAGAACAGTAATAAATAAATACAAAAATGAAAAAGATAGATTGTTAATATCAAAACTAATAGATAAAATAAGGTTTTGTGAAACTAAAAACAAAATTCAAACCACAGATTTTTTAGACGAAATGGAACAAAAGCTATTAGAAAACTTCTTGAACTCACAGAAAATATCTAATTACTTTTATACAGGTGGATTTGAAGAAGCGGAAAGAAAAATATTAGTAATATATCCAGAAAAATTGGAAAATATTATATCTAATATAAATTTAAATGAATATATAAATTCTATACGAATAGAGTTGCCAAATGAAATGCATAGCAAATACTCACACAAAAACTATTTAGGTGGATTAGTGAAATTAGGAATATCCAGAGAAAAAATAGGAGACATTTTAGTAGATGATAACGGAGCAGATATTTTATTAATGCCAGAAATGCTAAAGTTTTTAATTATAAATATTCCTAGTTTAACAAGGTTTAGTAAATCAAAAATAACCCCAATAAGTTTAGAAAACTTGAAAAAAATAGAAATAAAAACACAAAGTATAAAAATAACAGTTGCATCAATGAGGCTGGACAACATAGTTTCAGAACTTGCAAAATGCTCAAGGGGAAAAGCAAATGAACTATTAGCACAAGAAAGAGTATTGTTAAACCATGAAATAGTAGAAAAATCTTCAAAAGAAGTAAAGGAAAATGATATTGTAACAATTCGAGGAAAAGGAAGATTTATTATAAAAAATATAGTAGGAAGCAGTAAAAAAGGAAGATTATGTATAGAAGTGGAAAAATTTATATAAACTATTGAAATGTTTAACATAATGTGATGAAATATAGAATATGAAAAGGTAATATACCTTTCGAAGTAACTTCGGGAGGCAATAAAATTACATCCTGTAAATAATTATTATTAAATAGGAGGTAAACACTTATTATGAGAATACTTTTTTCATCAGACGAACTGGTAGAAGTAACGGCCCCACATTGTGGAACATGGAATATAAGTAAAAAATCTATAGCAGATTTTTTAATACTAAAGCAGAGAGAAGAATATCTGGACGAAGAAAATCGGGGTACAAGAGCTTATTCTTTAACAGATGGAGTACTTGAAAGAGCAGTTATTTTATCCAACTTAACGAATATAAGTTCAATAGAAATGCTTGGCTGTGATATTATTAAATTACATCCTGTTGAAATAAAAATGCTTGTTAGTAAGTATATCATAGAATTTCTTCGTTCAAAATAAAAATATCCTTTAATAGGGGCTGTAAAAAAAGGAAAGATTTGGGACGCGTTCAAAACTTTCCTTTTTTATTTAAAGTTAAAAAATAATGTAAAAAAATAAAAGGAAAGTTTTGAACGCGTCCCAAATCTTTCTTTTTTTACAGCCCCTTGATTTTAAAAATACTATATGTTAAAATACCAATATAAATAAATTTCCCAAAAGTGATGTTAGACCAAAGAAGAATTTTCCATTCGTTTGAAGCGAAGCTAAGTTAGTAGTTCGAACGTTAGTTAAGTTAGCCGTTATGAATGAAATGACTTTACGGATAACTTATGCGTAGCAAAGCCAAGAAGAGTTACAGATGACTTATACGCAGTGAAGCGAGAAGTGTTATGAATGGAATATGCGTAGAAATACCATAAATAGGAAAAAAAGGAGAAAACAAAGTTGGAAGACAAGAAAAAATACATTAGAAATTTTAGTATAATAGCCCACATAGACCACGGAAAATCAACCCTAGCTGATAGGTTAATAGAAATGACAGGTGTTCTTTCAAAACGTGAAATGGAAGCACAAGTTCTAGATAATATGGATATAGAAAAAGAACGCGGAATTACTATAAAATCTCAAGCAGTTAGAATGAAATATAAAGCAAAAGATGGAAACGAATATGAACTTAATTTAATAGATACTCCAGGGCATGTAGACTTTAACTATGAAGTATCAAGAAGCTTAGCTGCATGTGATGGAGCAATATTAGTAGTAGATAGTAGCCAAGGAGTAGAAGCACAAACTTTAGCAAATGTATACTTAGCAATAGATAACAACCTAGAAATTCTACCAGTAATAAATAAGGTAGACCTACCAAATGCAAGGCCAGATGAAGTAAAGCATGAAATAGAAGATATAATAGGCTTGCCAGCGATGGATGCACCTTGTATATCTGCAAAATCAGGACTAAATGTAGAAGAAGTATTAGAAAGAATAGTAACAGACTTACCAGCACCTAAAGGAGAAAAAGAAGAAAAACTAAAATGTTTAATATTTGACTCAATATATAATGATTACAAAGGTGCAATAGCATATGTAAGAGTAAAAGATGGTACAGTTAAAGTAGGAGATGAAATACTACTTATGGCTACAAACAAAACCTTTGTAGTAACAGAAGTAGGGCATTTTGAACCAGGAAGTTATGAACCATGTGAAATGCTAGAAGCAGGAGAAGTAGGTTATATAGCAGCAAGTATAAAAAGTTTATCAGATGTAAGAGTTGGTGACACAATAACATTAAAAAATGATAAGGCATCTGAACCACTACCAGGATACAAAAAAGTAAACCCAATGGTATATTGTGGTTTATACCCAATAGATGGAAGTGACTATGAAAACTTAAAAGTCGCCCTAGAAAAATTAAAATTAAATGATGCAGCACTAGAATATGAAGCGGAAACTTCAAATGCACTAGGTTTTGGTTTTAGATGTGGATTTTTAGGTCTACTTCACTTAGAAATAATAGAAGAAAGACTAGACAGAGAATTTGACTTAAGCCTAATTACAACATCACCATCAGTTATATATAAAGTATATAAAACAGATGGCACAATGACCCAACTATATAACCCATCAGATTTGCCACCATCAAACGAAATATCATATATGGAAGAACCATTTGTAACAGCCGAAATTCTAACACCAAAAGAATTTGTAGGAAATATAATGGAAATATGCCAAAATAGACGTGGAATATATATAGATATGAAATACTTAGATGAAAACAGAGTAACGCTAATATATGAACTACCACTAAACGAAATAATATATGACTTCTTCGATAATTTAAAATCACGAACAAAAGGATATGCATCATTTGACTATGAAATAAAAGACTACAGACGTTCAGAACTAGTAAAGCTAGATATATGGGTAAATGGAGAAGGAGTGGATGCACTATCATTTATAGTACACAAAGATTCAGCATATGATAGAGGAAGAAAAATGATAGAAAAATTAAAAACATGTATACCAAGGCAATTATTTAGCATACCACTTCAAGCAGTAATAGGAGGAAAGATAATAGCAAGAGAAACAATATCAGCAATGAGAAAAGATGTACTAGCTAAATGCTATGGTGGAGATATAACAAGAAAGAAAAAATTATTAGAAAAGCAAAAAAAAGGAAAGAAAAAAATGCGTCAAATAGGAAATGTAGAAATACCACAAGAAGCATTTTTAAGTGTATTAAAATTGGATGAAGACTAAACGTAGAAAAAATGGGCTGTAAAAAAGTGTGCCAAAAGGGACGGGGGAAATTGACACACTTTATCTTTTAAAGATGTGTGAATTTCCCCCGTCCCTTTTGGCACACTTTTTTTACAGCCCTTTTAAAACTATAAATTATTAAGTTTTTTTTCTAAATGCTCTATCTTTTTATTACAGAATTCATATTGAGAAAAATAAAAATTATACTGGTTCATATATTCACAATATCTTTCATAATGATGATTATAATTTGAAAGATATTCTAAATCATAAGGATGAAGTTTATAATTAGATAAACAACTTTCCATATAATTTTTTTCAATTGCTAATTCTGATTTAGAAAAAGCCGCTAATTGAGCAAAAACTGAAGAATTAGACTTAAATTTACAGAGTTTACCAAGTAAGTATTTTTGGTACCGATTTTTAAAAAATGTAATAACAATATTCATAAACATATCCTCCTATAGCATAGAATTTATTTTTTAAAAATAAGGACAAGACCAACTAGTCTGAGTTAACGCCTTATAAAATAAGGCGCTAACTCAAAAAAATTACAATATATAAGCTTTCAATTTTTTCTTAATTCTTTTAATTTTCCTTTCTGTAATAATATGCATATGCTCAAAATACATGTAATTACTGTAAAATATATCAAAGGAATTAGAATGATAAGTATTATCCAAAAAAGAATTAAAATAGCAATTTTGAAAGTTACAAGTGCAATAATAAGAACTACAGTTTGAATTAATAAGTTTAGAACAGTCGTCTGCACTTTGTAAATAATCAGCAGATAGTTTCTGCAAATTATCTAACTTATTTAATAAAGCCTCTTTTCTCCGATTTTTCAAAAATGTAATTACATTCATAAAATACCTCCTTGAATTTTTGAAAAGGTTAATAAGATAGAATAAGTATATAATATAAATTGACATAAGTCAATAAGAAAGGAATAAAAAATGAAAGAAAATAATAATAGCAAAGTTTCAAAAAAAGGGCAGATATATCAAAAAGAAACAAAAAGAATTGAACAAGACCAAGTAGAAGGAAGGAATTCGGTAATAGAATTATTAGAAGGTGACAGAGACATAAACAAAATATTTGTGCAAGCAGGAGAAAAACATGGTTCAATTAATAAAATAATAGCAATGGCCAAAGAAAAAAGAATAATAATTTCTGAAATAAGTAAAGAAAAAATTAATCAAATGGCAAGAACAGAAAATCCACAGGGAGTAATAGCTATAGTACCGCCATTTAATTATGTGTCAGTAGAAGATATTTTATTTAAAGCAAGTACTTTACAAGAAGAACCATTTATAGTAATATTAGATGGAATAGAAGATGTACACAATTTAGGTTCAATAATAAGAACAGCAGAAACCGCAGGAGTGCATGGGATAATAATACCAAAAAGAAGGGCAGCTTCAGTAAATGCGACTGTAAATAAAGTATCAGCAGGAGCGGTAGAGCACATGAAAATTGCAAGAGTAAATAACATAGTAGAAACAATGAAATATCTAAAAGAAAAAGGTTTATGGATATGTGGTACAGATATGGAAACAAAAAGCTATTATTATGACCAAAATTTAAAAGGTCCACTTGCACTAGTAATAGGAAGTGAAGGCTTTGGAATGAATAGACTAGTAAAAGAAAATTGTGATTTTCTAGTGAAAATTCCCATGAAGGGTAAAATAACATCACTAAACGCTTCAGTATCAGCTGGAATAGTTATATATGAAGCAATGAAACAACGAAATTAATATAAGGGCGACATCGTCTATACTTCGAAGGAATAGCTTAAATGAATAATGAATAGTGAAGAGTGAATAATGAATAGTACACGCTTCGAATAAAGGAGGAAAAAAATATGTATTACGGAAGAAAAAAAGGAATAATTATAGGAGCAGTTATAGCTGTAGTTGTAATTTTATTAACAATTATAAGTATAGTAGTAGTGTTAAAAACAGATTTGTTTAAATCAAGCAAAACACTATTTTGGAAGTATACGTCCATTCAATTAGAAAGCTTTGAGCAAACACCCAATATGCAATTACAAGAAATAGAAAAATTAAAATTGCAAAGCCCATATGTATTACAAGGAGAACTAACACTAGATGCGGATAGTGAAGATACAAGTACTTTGCCAAATATAAAATTAATAGTAAATGCAGAAAATGACAAAACAAATGAATATTCACATATAAAATCAAAAATAGAATATGAAAACGATACGATGTTTGATTTAGACTATGTAAAAAATGATAATATATATGCATTAAAATCAGATGAAATAATTAATGGATATTTAGGAATAAAAAATGAAAACCTAAAGGTACTATTCCAAAAACTAGGTGTGCAAGATACATCTAGTATACCAGATGAAATAACAATAAACAATTATTCAGAAATATTTAAGTTTTCAAAAGAAGAATTAGAGCATATAAAAGAAACGTATAAAAATGTAATAGAAAATGCAATTACAAGTGAAAGTTATAGTAGACAAACAGGAGCAATATTAGAAAAAAATGGTACAAGTTATAAAACAACATCATATAGATTAGATTTAACTAGTGACCAAATAGTAAGCATAGTGCAAAATATACTAAACACACTAAAAACCGATAGCATAACATTAAATCTAATTGTAGAAAAAGCAAAATTATTAGGAATGACAGATGAGGAAATAACAATAGAAGATTTAACAACAGCAATAGATGAAGCAATATCAGAAATTAGTCAAGAACAATTTCAAGACATCTCTTTTGTAGTGTATAATTATAAAGGAAAAACAATACAAGCAGAAGTAATTGCAAAAAATGTAAGCAAAACAACTATATGTACTCAAAAAGGCAATACAAAAATAGCATATGAAAATTATGAAGAAGGAAACAATATAACAATAGAGATAACAAGCAATTTAACAACCACACAGTCAAATATAGAGACAAAAATAGATATAGATAATGAAACACAAGTAAATATAAGTATAATGAATAATGGTTCAGCAAGTCAAAAAAGTCTAAATACAACATGTGAAATAGCAGTAGTGAATGGAGAAAATGAAGTAAAAGCCACATATAATCAGACTATAGAGTTTGTAGATGAATTGGAAGAAACTGTAACGTTAGATGAAACAAATTGTGTAATATTAAATGATTATTCAAAAGAAGATGTAACAGGATTGCTAGAAGCAATTGAAGAAAGAATAGTACAGGTTATGAATGAAAAAATACAATCAATAGTTGCGTACAGTGTAATGAACAATATGCAAAATAATGTAACGAATAATCAAAACAACAATTCAACAAATAGTATATCAGATTAAATAAGAAATATAGGGCAAGGAAATAATATATATAATACAGCAGATGCATTTAATCAAAAATTTAAACAATATATAGGAGAAAATGTAGTAGGGCTTGATGTAAAAGCTTTATTAGGAGCAATAAGAATAAACAATGCAGAAAATAGTACAAATAAGATAAAAATAATATATGCAAATAATATGACAGAAGCAACTACTCAAGAGCAAATTCAAACAATAGAAAACCAAATAGAAAATACACAAATTTATAAAGTAGAAGCAAAATACTCAGAAACTACAAACTTAATAGAAGAAATAAAAATAGCAGAATAGAAAATATTAAAGGCAAACTATGAAAAAATAATAAAAAATAAGTTTAAACCTCTTGACTAAGATAAAATAAGAGATTATAATAATTATTAGATAAATACAAAAAACAAAAATGAGACAAAGTAAAATAAAGGTTACTTGAAAAGAGAGAGTTTGTCATCGGCTGAAAGCAAACTTAAAGAAAACATATTTGAAAAACTACCTCAAATGTTTCTAGTAAAACTAGACGTATTACTTGCGTTAAAAGTATAAATTAAGTAAAAAAATAGGATGGAACCGTGCTAATAAAAAAGCACTCCTATGCTCAAAAGGGCATAGTGAGTGCTTTTCTTGCGTTAGAAAAATACGCTATTTTAAGTTGAAGTTGTAGGGGGGTCACACCCATGGGCGACCCGAGAGGCGTACTACTATTTTTGACAAAAGAAGAACTAAAGTGCGGTATAAGAAACCTAAAATAAAATGAATAGTGAAGAGTGAATAATGAATAGTGAATAGTACACGCTTCGCGTGAAGGAGGAAAAGAGAATGTTTAAAATTAAATTAGAAGGCGGAAAAACAATGGAAGTACAAGAAAGTATGTATTGGCATACAACAGCTCACATACTAGCACAAGCGGTAAAAAGGTTATATCCAAATTACAAATTAACAATAGGGCCAGCTATAGAAAATGGATTTTACTATGACTTTGATGTAGAAAAACCATTTACAGAAGAAGATATAGCAAAATTAGAAGAAGAAATGAAAAAAATAATAAAAGAAGACTTGATAATAGAAAGATTTGAACTTCCAAAAGAAGAAGCAATAAATCTAATGGAGGAGAAAGGAGAGCCTTATAAAGTAGAATTAATAAAAGAATTACCAGAAGGAGAAGTAATATCATTTTACAAACAAGGTGAATTTGTTGAACTTTGTCGTGGACCACATCTTCCAAGTACAGGAAAAGTAAAAGCTATAAAATTAACATCAATGTCATCTAGTTACTGGAAGGGGGATGCTAAAAACAAATCACTTCAAAGAATATATGGAATATCATTCCCAAAGGCAAGTGAACTAGAAGAATATTTAACTAAATTAGAAGAAGCAAAGCAAAGAGATCATAGAAAATTAGGAAAAGAACTAGGAATATTTATGACACATGACTTGGTAGGAAAAGGTTTACCAATGTATTTACCAAATGGATATATAGTATGGGAATTACTAGAAAACTATATAAAAGGAAAAGAAAAAAAATTAGGATATAAACACGTATTAACACCACCACTAGCAACAGTAGACCTTTACAAAACGTCAGGGCACTGGGACCATTACAAAGATGCAATGTTTCCAAAAATGCAAGTAGAAGGAGAAGAATTTGTACTTCGCCCAATGAACTGCCCACACCACATGATGATATATGCAAACTCTATACATTCTTATAGGGATTTACCAATTAGAATTGGAGAAATAGCTAGAGATTGTAGATTTGAGGCAAGTGGAACATTAAAAGGAATAGAAAGGGTAAGAACATTTTGCCAAAATGATGCACACCTTTTTGTAACACCAGAACAAATAGAAGAAGAATTTAAAACAGTAGTAAACTTAATACTAGAAGCATATAAAGATTTAAATATTACAAATTATCATTTTGAATTATCATTAAGAGATCCAGAAGATAAAGCCAAATATCATCCAGATGATGAAATGTGGGAAATAGCAGAAAATAAATTAAGAAAAGTATTGGATGACATAGGTATTCCATATATAGAGAAAATAGGAGAAGCAGCATTTTATGGGCCAAAATTAGACGTTCAAGTAAAACCAGCAGTAGGAAACGAATATACTCTATCTACTTGCCAACTAGACTTCTGCTTACCAGCAAAATTCAATTTAGCTTATATAGATAAAGATGGAGAAAAGAAAATGCCAGTAGTAATTCACAGAGCAGTTTTTGGAAGTATAGATAGATTTATAGCATACTACCTAGAAGAAACAAAAGGAGCTCTACCAACATGGCTAGCACCACTACAAGTAAAAATACTTCCAATTACAGACAAACAATTAGAATATGCAAAAGATGTATACAATAAAATGTTAGAAAAAGGGATAAGAGTAGAGATAGATAGTAGACAAGAAAAATTAGGCTATAAAATACGTGAAGCACAAATGGCAAAAGTTCCATATATATTAGTAATAGGAGATAAAGAAATAGAAGTAGGTAGCGTTGGAGTAAGAGCAAGAAATGAAGGCGATATTGGACAAATTGCAGTAGAAGACTTTATACAACGTATAGAAGAAGAAATTAGAAATTATACTTTATAAAAATAACATAAAGTACTTGAAAAAATAGATAATTTACGATATAATAATTTTATAATAATACTTAAGGAGGTACTTTTATGCATTTTGAAACAATTAAACATCGGAGAGTAACAATAAAACAGATGGTAGAAGCCGAAGAGAGAAAAAGAGCAATCAAAGAATATCTTCGACAATTAAAAATTTATGAAATTATGGAGAAAGATAAAATTACGATAGACGAAAATGATGAGTTTTTCGTTATTTA
Source organism: Clostridia bacterium (assembly GCA_022791325.1). Taxonomy (GTDB): domain Bacteria; phylum Bacillota; class Clostridia; order TANB77; family CAG-508; genus UMGS1663. The sequence continues at coordinate 37,013 of JAAVYV010000003.1, read as the reverse complement.
CAGTGAAGATAATAAGTTTATCGGAGTAATTTTGATGAAATCCATAAATGAAAAAGTAGGTTATATTTCAATTTCAATTCCAAATCCTGCATGGAACATGAGATATGGAACTGAGGCGCTACACCAATTTATTAAAAGGTGTAAAGGAATGAAAATATTAACGTTAAAGGAAGACAGTGATATTGTATTAAGGTATAAAATAGAACGCCCAAAAATATTTTTTGGGGAAACTACTCAAGTAAATTTTGTAAATGTGTAAAAGTCAAAAACGCTACTTTGAAATTTAAAGTAGCGTTTTGTCGTAATTTGTAGGAAAAAATTAATAATATAGGTGTTAAACTATCAAAAAATATAAAATTTGTGGTAAGAATAAAGTATTTCATTAAGTAAAGCATTAAAGGCATTAACGACTGATTAAGCCCCAGCAGTAATCTGAAATTATTTAGTGCCTATGAATTGTAATAATAGCTTTGATTAAAATTTTATTTTTTTTTTATAAATATACTTGAAAAATACTAGAAAAATATATAAAATATTTAAGAATAAAAACAAAAGAAAATAAGGGGGAAAATATGGAACCAATAATCAATTTTACAAATCCATTTTCAGTATTAATAGCCACAGTAGTAATAATACTTGTATTATTACTAGGAAAAGAAACAAAGAACAGTATAATTTCATTAACAATGTTAGGAGCTTTTATAATAATAATAGTGGGGCATACAATAGAATATAATATGCTTGCAAAGGAACTAATACAGATACAATCACAAATAGCCTTTTCAATTGCAATGGACTTTATATTCATATTTTTATCATTCCTAGGTTATTTATGGATAGCAGAGTTAGAAGCAAAAAAGAAAAAAGTAAAAAATATAGATAACAGCTTAAATTGGTTATGGTCTAAAGTTTAATAAATTCTTATAAAGAAAAATAGGAGGAAGAAAATGGCAGGAAAGCATTCAGAAAGTAGTAGAGATACAAAAAGAAGAATAGAATCTAATAATCAAACAAGAAGACCACAAAAAAAGAGAAAGTCAAAGAAAAATGTATTATTAAAAATAATATTAATGATATTACTTATAATAATAATTATAATAGCAGGCATAGTAGCAGGTGGTTATTCATACATAGTTAGCAAATTAAATAAAATGCAACAAGTACAAATAAATGTAGAGGAACTAAATGTAAACGAAGAAATAAAAGGATACAGAAACATAGCATTATTTGGTGTAGACAGCAGAAATAGTAATTTAGGAAAAGGAAATAGAAGTGACTGTATAATAATAGCAAGTATAAATGAAAAAACAAAAGATGTAAGATTATTATCAGTATATCGTGATACATATGTACAAATAGAAGGACATGGACTAGATAAAATAACACATGCATATTCTTATGGAGAAGCACCACTTGCAATAAAAACATTAAATACTAATTTAGACTTAAATATAACAGAGTTTGTAACAGTTAACTTTGATTTAGTTGCAGAAGCGGTAGATGCGTTAGGTGGGGTAGAAATAACAATTGAAAATTCAGAGCTTCAATATATAAATGGATATATACAAGGAACATCAGAATCAACAGGAATAAAATCCTCAAATATAACTAAAGCAGGAAAACAAACTTTAGATGGTGTACAAGCAGTAGCATATTCAAGAATAAGATATACAGCAGGTGGCGACTACAAAAGAGCAGAACGTATGAGAGATGTATTAGAAGCAATGATTAAAAAACTAAAAACAAAGAGTATTGGAGAAATAAATAGTTTAATGGATAAAATCCTTCCAAAAGTATACACAAATATCTCATCATCAAGCATAATAGCAATGGTACCAGATTTATTAAAATACAATGTAACAGAAAGCATTGGTTGGCCATACGACACAAAAGGAATAACATTAGACAGGTGGTATGGAGTACCAGTAACATTAGAAAGTAATGTAAAACAATTACATAAAGAATTATTTGATGAGACAGACTATGAAGTACCAAGTGATATAAAAGAAATTAGTAATAAAATAGTAAATAAAACAGGATATAGAGAATAATGAAACATAAGAAATGACATAACTGGCAGAAAATACCATTTATGTCATTTCTTGTGCTGAATACTAATTAAATTTAAACAAAAAACGACAATAAAAACTATTTTTTTCTTGACTATTATGTATTATTGTTATACAATAACAAAGAAAATATTAAGCAATAAAAATAGTACCTAAGAGTTGAAATCTATAAAGGGGGATTAGCAATGGATGTACAATCTAATAGTAAAGAAATAGTTGATATTAATAATACAAAAACAATAGAAAAAAGTATAAATATGAACAATATAAAAAAAAATATATATTTAGTAACTAAAAGAAGTATAGATATTATAGGTGCTTTAGTTGGAATAATTGTATTATTACCTATAACAATATTAATTTATATAATAAGTATAATTCTAAAAGAGAACGATGGACCATTATTTTATAATCAAAAGAGAATTGGAAAAAATGGAAAGTATTTTAAGCTTTATAAATTTAGATCGATGTGTAAAGATGCAGATGACAAACTTGCAAGTTATTTAGCAGAAAATGAAGAAATGAGAAAAGAATTTAAGGAAACACAAAAACTACAAAATGATCCAAGAATAACAAAACTAGGAAATTTCTTAAGAAAGACAAGTTTAGATGAACTACCACAAATGATAAATATATTAAAAGGAGATATGAGCTTTATAGGACCAAGACCAATAGTAGATGGAGAAATAGATAAATACGAAAAAAATAAAGAAAAATTTTTAAGCGTAAAACCAGGACTTACAGGTTATTGGCAAGTAAATGGAAGAAGTACAACAACATATGAGGAAAGAATGGAATTAGAACTTTACTATGTGGAACACCAATCATTATGGTTAGATATAAAGATATTTTTTAAAACATTTATAACAGTATTAAAAAAAGAAGGAGCAATGTAAATAGAATTATAAAGGACAATTTATAGTATTAAGAAGAAAGGAAAATGAGCAAAAAATGAATGAAAAAAAGAAAATATTAATATATGCTAATTATTTCTATCCTGAGTATGCTTCAATAGCACAAATATTAACAGAACTTTGCTTGAAACTACAAGAAACATATGAAGTAACTGTTATATGTTCAGTTCCTTGCTATACAGGAACAATAGAAGAAAAATATAAAAAACGAAGATATTATTATGAAGAACTAGATGAAATAAAAATTATACGAGTACGAGTAAGAGACTTTACAAAATCAAATAAGAAAAGTAGAGTACTTCATATATTAAGTTATTTTCTAAATTCAATAGGTGCAACTTTTAAAGTTGGAAAACAAGATATAGTATATGCAGTTAGCCAGCCACCAATTTTAGGAGGTTTGCTAGGGGTTATAGGCAAATGGATAAAACATGCAAAATACATATATAATATTCAAGACTTCAACCCAGAACAAACAATGGCAGTTAAATACAGTAAAAGCAAATTAATTACAAATATTATGATGTTCCTAGATAAATTTAGTTGTAGAAGAAGTAACTTAATTATTACTGTTGGAAGAGATTTAGTAGAAACAGTAAAAAATAGATTTCAAAATAAAAAAGTACCAAAAACAGTTTTTATAAACAATTGGATAGATGAAAAACAAATTTATCCATTGGATAGCAATAATGAAAAAGTACAAGAATTTAAGAGAAAATATAAATTAGAAGACAAGTTCATAATGATGTATTCTGGAAATATGGGCTTGTATTATGATTTAGAAAATATCTTTAAGGTTCTAGAAAAAATAAAGCCAGGTGTGAAAGCAACTAATGGACAAGAAGTTATTTTTACATTTATAGGAGAAGGAACAGTTTTAGAAAAACTAAAAAAATATAAAGAAGAAAAGAAAATGGATAATGTGATATTTATTCCATATCAAGAAAAAAAAGACTTAATATATAGCTTGAATGCAGCAAATGTTCACTTTTGCATAAATGCAAAAGGAATAAAAGGTGTTTCTTGTCCATCAAAGTATTATGGAATTGCAGCAGCGGGAAAGCCAATATTAGGAGTATTAGAAGAAGACACAGAAATTCGTTTACTTATAGAAGAAACAAATGGAGGCTTAGTATCAAATCCAGGAGAGTACGATTGTATAGAGAAAAATATTAATTGGTTTATAGAACACGCTAATAGCGAAGAATTAGAAAATATGGGAAAAAGAAATAGAGAATATTTAGAAAAGAATTTAACAAAAGATATATCAATTAATAAATATAGAGAAGAAATATTAAAATTATAGATAAAATATAAAAAGGATAATAAATAATATGAAAATTGTTCAAATTAATACCTTTTCAAGTAAATCTACAGGAACAATAATGATGAATATCCATAAAAAACTAGTTGAAGAAGGAATTGAATCTTATGTAGTGTGGGGAAGAGGAAGAAAAGCAGAAAATGATAAAGAAATATATATGAATGATAAAATAGGAATATATAAACATGTATTATATACAAGATTAACAGATAAAACAGGGTTATATTCGAATAAGGCTACAAGAATACTAATAGAAAAACTAGAACAAATAAAACCAGACTTGATACACTTACACAACATACATGGATATTATATAAATATTGAAATGCTATTTAATTACATTAGAAAAAACAATATTAAAGTAATATGGACATTACATGATTGCTGGGCTTTTACTGGGCATTGTCCACATTTTGAATTAATTGGATGTAACAAATGGAAAGAACAATGTCATAATTGTTTACAAAATAAAGTATATCCTAAAAGTATATTTGATAATTCAAAGTGGAATTACCAAAAAAAGAAAGCACTATTCACTGGATTAGATATAACAATAGTAACACCAAGTAAGTGGCTTGCAGAGTTAGTGAAAAAGTCATTTTTAAAAGAATATGAAGTGAAAATAATTAATAATGGAGTAAATACTGATATATTTAAGCATAGAGAAAGTGATTTTAAAAAGAAATTTGATATAGAAGACAAAAAAATTATACTTGGGGTTGCAAGTGAATGGACAAAAGAAAAAGGACTTCATGATTTTATAAAATTATCGCAAATTGTTGATGAAAATGTAAAAATTGTTTTAGTAGGACTAAACAAAAAACAAATAAAGCAAATTCCTAGCAATATAATTGGAATTGAAAGAACAGAAAATACTGAAAAATTGGCAGAAATATATTCAGTAGCAGATATTTACTTCAACCCAACATATGCTGATAACTATCCAACAACAAATTTAGAAGCATTAGCATGTGGAACACCAGTAATAACATATAATACTGGTGGGGCACCAGAATGTATAAATGAAACTAATGGATTTGTAACAGATTTTGAAGATTTTTTTAATAATTACAAATTATATCTTAATAAATATAAAAATCCTAATACAGATTTGAAAAAAATAGGAAAAGAGTATATGATAAAAGAATATCTTAAATTGTATAACAAATTATACGAAGACGTCCTATAATATAAATAAATTAAAAAATTAAGAAAAGTACGAAGGAGAATGTTGTAATGTATATATATATTATTATGCTAATTATCTCTATGATATTTGCATACATAGCAGATAAAAATAAAGTTAAATGGAAAAAAATTATGTTTTCTATTATTAGTACATTGCCATTTATCTTTATATCTGCATTTAGATATGATGTTGGTACAGATTATATGCATAGAAATGTACCAGATTTTGAAACATTAAAAGCAGGAGGAGATGTAGAACACTTAGAAATAGGATTTAAATTAATGGTACGTTGTATTGCAAATATTTTTAAAGAACCACAAAGTTTATTTATAATAACTACTTTAATTATAATTCCAATTATTATGTATATAATTTTCAAAGAATCAAAAAAACCAATATTAAGTATATTTATTTTTTTTACTGGGTGTTATTTTTTTTATTCACTAAATATTGTAAGACAATATCTTGCAATAGCATTAATTTTAGTAGCATATAAATATATTTTAGACAATTCATATAAAAAATTTGCAATAATGTTAGTGTTAGCATTTTCTATACACTATTCAAGTATTGTGTGTATTATAGCTGTATTATTAAGAAAAAAAATAATAATGAAACCAATATTTCTTACTATATTAATAACATTGATACTTATATTTTCTACTCAATTCGGAAATATACTAAATTTCGTGCTATCTAGAACATATTATAATGTATATATAAATAATACATGTAATTTTAGTGATTTGAATAAATCGGCATTCATACTAAATGGTGTTATATATATATTAATGTATATGGCATACAAATATAAACTAAAAGATGAAAAAAAAATAATTTTTTATTTAAATATACAAGGAATTTCATTATTGTGTATTGCAATGGGAAGCATAATGTCTTTATTTATGAGAATATCATTCTTTTTTTCAATATTACAAATAATATCAGTTCCTTATATTGTATATGATACAAGAGCATTTGATAGTATTATATTTGAAATAAAAAACAAAAAAATAATATTAACTAATAAAATACTGCAATTAACTTTTTTAGTTATTGTGTTAACTATTTATACATGCAATATTATACATAATAATTTTATAAATAATGTTGGTGAAGTTGTACCATATAAAATAGTGTTTAATAAAAAATAAATAGCATTTAGCAAAGAAAGGGAAATAATGAAAACAGAAAAAATTTCTATAATAATAACAACATTTAATAGACCACTAAATATATTATCAAGAGCTGTTGAAAGTGTAAAAAAACAAACATACCAAAATAAACAAATAATAATAATAAATTCTGCACCAGAAAATAAAGAATTGAAACAAAAAATAAATAAATACGCAATAGATAATAAAGTTGAATATTATGAAACAGAAAAAAAATCAAATGCATGTATTGCTAGAAATTTAGGAATAAGTAAGGCAAAAGGAGAGTATATAGCTTTTTTAGATGATGATGATGAATGGATAGAAGAAAAATTGGAAAAGCAAATTGATAAATTTGATAGTGAAATTGTAGGAATGGTATATTGCGATTTTTATATTATAAATAAAAATAAAATAAAAAAAGTGCAGTATTCCAAAAAAGAGGGCAATGTTTTAGGAGATTTATTAAAGAAAAATATGATAGGAGGATGTTCTATTCCACTAATTTCAAAAAAAGCAATAGACGATTGTGGTAATTTTGATATGAATTTTAAATCTTCACAAGACTATGATATGTGGATAAGAATATGCAAAAAATATCAAGTAAGACATATTGGACAACCACTAGTTAAATATTATATATCACCAGATGCTATAACAAGAAGTATACAAAAGAGAATTGATGGATGGGAAAACTTGATAAATAAACACGAAGAATTATACTTAAATAATAAGAAAAGTTCTAATTATTTCTTTAATGTAATAGCATCAGAACTAATTAAATTTGGTGAATTTGACAAGGGGATATACTATTACAAAAAAGCTATAAAAGATAAAAAAATATCAATTAATAATTTGATGATTATAAAAGGAATATTAAAATATGCATTATACAGTATTAGATGTAAAAAATAATAAAGGTGGTGACAACTGTGAAAAATACTAAAGTTATAGTACTTTTTACTTGCTATAATAGAAAAAAAGAAACAATGAATGCTATAAAAAAAATAAGTGACAACAATATTGATGTTGAGTTTTTAATTGTAGATGATAAATCAACAGATGGTACAGTTGAAGAAATAAATAAATTAGAAAATATTAAAAAAGAGATTATTATAAGTGATGGAAATTTATATTATACTAGAGGAATGAGATTAGGAATGCAATATTTGCTAAAGCAAAATAAAAAATATGATTATATATTAATTATTAATGATGATGTGGATTTCTTTGATGGCTTTTTAAATAAAATGATTAGTTATTCTGAAAAAAAAGAGGGAGTACTAATAGGAGCAACAATAGATGAAAATAATAAACTAAGTTATGGCGGAATAAAATATAAAAATAAGTATAGGGCTAGACTAACTAGAGTAGGGCCAGAATATCAAGGTAAATGTGATACCTTTAATGCCAATTGTGTACTAATTCCATACAATTATTTCGTAAAAACTGGACCAATGGATAAACACTATACGCACTCAATTGGAGACTATGATTATGGATTCAAATTAAGAAAAAATAACTTTGAATTATATATGTTTAATGAATATGTAGGAATTTGTAATAGAAATAGTGTTACTAACACTTGGCAAGATACAAATTTAAGAATATTTAAAAGAATAAAAAAGAAGGAAGAAGTAAAAGGTCTGCCATTAAAAGAAAATTTTTATTATTATTATACAAATTTTAATATCTTTGTAGCAATTAAATGTTCTATAGTCCCATATATTCAAATTTTGATGAAAAAGTGAGGATAATATGAAAATTGTTGTAGTAAACTATGCAAATGAAAAATATAAAAAAACACAAGAATATTGTACTTTAACAGCGATAAATAAGGGAAAAGTAGATAAAGTATATTCATATTCTGACAAAGATATAGATAGTACATTTTACAATGAAAACAAAAAAATATTGTGTGAAAAAAGAGGGAATGGACTATGGTTATGGAAACCATATTTTATAAAGAAAACACTAGAAAAGATAGAATATGGAGATATTTTATTTTATATAGATTCAGGAGCTTACTTTACAGATAAAATTGATAAAATTTTAAAAGTTGTTCCAAATTTTGAAATCATATGTTGCAATATACCATTAATAGAAAAACAATTTACAAAGAAAAAAGTATTTGAAAGTATGAAATGTAATGGAGAAAAATATGAAAATACTAACCAAATAATAGGCACATATTTTATAATTAAAAAAACAAAATTTGTTGAAAAAATTATAGATGAGTGGCTAGAACTTTGCTGTAACAATGAACTTATAACTCCTTCAAACAATGAAGAAGAAATTAAGGAATTTATTTCACATAGAGAAGACCAATCTATATTTAGTTTATTGTGCAAGAAATATAATATAGAACCATATAATGATATATCACAAAGATTTTATTTTCCTAAATCATATAAATACGATAAAAGATTTATATATAAAGTTCCAATACATAAAAATAACAAATTACCCGTTATTATATATCTACACAAAATGAGTAATATTAGTAAAGCAAGCTTACTTAAACACAAAATAAGAATGATTATGAGTATATTTAATTAATCAAATTTAATAAGAGTAAAAAATAAATATTATAACAAAAATATTTCATTTAAAGAACAATTTAAATAGTAATATAAGGAGAAAATATGGAATCTAGAAGTGAAAATTATATTAAAAGTACTTTGTGGGGATTGATTTGTAGAGTTATATTAATCTTACTACCCTTTATGGTAAGAACTATTATAATTTATACAATAGGAATAGAATATGTTGGACTTAATTCTTTGTTTTCTACAATATTACAAGTATTAAGCTTAGCTGAACTTGGTGTTGGTTCGGCTCTTACATATAGTATGTATAAGCCAATTGCAGAAAAAGATAGAGAAAAATTATGTGCAATTTTAAATATGTACAAAAAGATATATAGAACAATTGGAATAATTATTTTGGTTGTAGGTATATGCATTATGCCTTTTATTCCCAAATTAATTAATGGCGATATTCCAGAAAACATAAATATTTATATATTGTATAGTATATATTTACTAAATACCGTTTCAAGTTATATATTATTTGCATATCGTTCATCATTACTAAATGCGAATCAAAGAAATGATATAATAAATAAAATTAATTTATTTATTACGATTTTTTGTAACATAATTCAAATAATTATTTTGCTTACATTAAAAAATTATTATTTGTATGTCATTTTTATGCCTATTACGACTGTAGTAAATAATTTAATAACTGCATGCATAAGTAAGAAAATGTATCCTGAAATTATTTGTAAAGGCGTTGTAGATGAGGATGTTAAGAAATCGATAAAAAAACAAGTAATCAGTTTAATGTGGCATAAGGTAGGAAATACAATTATTTTTTCGTTTGATACTATTGTTATTTCTTATTTTCTAGGAATTAGAGTTTTAGGAATATATAATAATTATTTTTATATTTATAATGCTATAGCAAGTTTATTTTCAACATTTTATGGGGCAATAACACCAGGAATAGGAAACAGTATAATACTTGAAAACAAACAAAAAAACTATGCTGACTATAAGGACTTTTGTGTTATTAATATTGTATTAACTGGTTTTTGTGCAAGTTGCTTACTTTGCTTATATCAATCGTTTATAAATATATGGCAAGGACCAGAATTAATGCTAGAAAATACAATTCCTATATTATTAGTTGTTTTATTTGTAGTATGGCATTCAAGACGAATGCTTCATACATATAAGGATGCATGTGGATTATGGGAAATCGATAAATATAAACCAATAACTGAAGCAATTTTTAATCTAGTGACTAATATAATTCTTGTTAAATTAATTGGTTTAAAAGGAATAGTTATAAGTACAATATTATCAATGCTAATTGTAGGAATCCCTTGGGAAAATTTTGTGTTCATTAAAAAATATTTTAATGAACAACTTACAAAGTATTATACTTTTACATTTTTCAATGTACTAAAAATAGCAATAACTATAATTATTTCGTATATTATATGCTCATTAATACCAAATATAGGAGTTTTATATTTTATATTAAAAATTTTAGTATGTATAATAGTTACATCTATTATATTAATATTACTGTTTTATAAAGAAAAAGCTTTTGTTAGAATTAAAGAAATTATAAGAGGGAGACTAAAAAATGTATAGTTTAATTTTAGGCGGGGGACTTGGAAATCAAATGTTTCAATATGCATATGCAAGGTACCTTATGTTAGAGTATAATATTAATTTCAATTTTAATTTATACGAATACAATGTACATAGTAATGAAATAGAAACAAGAAAATTCTCTTTATCTGAATTTAATATAATTAATAATGGTAATTTTCAAAAAAGAGAAGAATCAATAAAAGATTTTAAAAAATTTAATAGAACAAAAAAAATTAATAGAATAATAGGAAAGTTTATTTCTGAAGAAAAGTGTTGTCAAATACTAGCTGACTTAGGTTGTATATGTTCTGTAAGTAACCCATATACTTTTTATAACATTGAAATAAAAAAAAAAGATGGCATAATACATGGAGGATTTCAATCTGAAAAATTTTTCTTAAAACATGCTGACAAAATAAAAGAAGAATTAAAAGTAAAAAAAGAAGTTGCTGAAAAAAACAAAAAAATATATGAAGAAATTAAAAATTCCAATTCAGTTGCTGTACATATTAGAAGAGGAGATTACTTGAACCCGAAATTTAAACATCTTAACATATGTAATGAGGAATATTATAGAAAAGGGATAGAGTATTTTATGAATTTAGACAAAAATTTTAAATTTTTTGTATTCTCAAATAATCATGAAGAAGTACAATGGATAAAAGAAAATTACTTATTTCTTCCAAAAGGTACAATATTTGTTGATAATGATAATATGGATTATGAAGACTTACAACTTATGTATAATTGTAAAAATTTTGTAATTTCAAATAGTACATTTAGTTGGTGGGCTCAATATTTGTCTAATAATGCTGAAAAAATTGTTATTGCACCAGGTATATGGAATAAAGACTTGATAAATGAAAGCAAAGAGATATATCAAGAAAATTGGAAGATTATAAAGTAGGTGTAAAAAATGAAGAAAGAGAAATGGATAGATATTTCTAAAGGTATAGTAATTTTACTAGTAATATTTGAACATTCTTTAATGAAAATAGATTTTATTGCCAAAAATATTTTAATGTTTCATATGCCATTTTTTTTCTTTATATCTGGACTATGTTTTAATAGTAATATGAATAATGAGGAAGAAAGAAAATGGAGAAGGAAAAATTTAAAAAAATATGTAAAGATATATTCTTTTTTTACAATATTAGGATTAATATGGTGTTATATTAAAACATTTGTATTTGAAACAAGAGTTGATTGGACTTTTAGCATACTTAATGTTTTTTATTGTAATCAAGTATTAGGAAAATTAGTTTCAGGTGGAATGTGGTTTATAGTGACATTACTATTATGCAAGATTTTATTTAGCTTTTTAGTAAAAATATTTAACAAATGTAATATATACCAAGATATTGCTATTCTAATTATAATGTATATTATATCAATATTATTAAATAATATTGGATGTTCATATTTACCATTTTGCTTAGACAATGTAAGGTTTGCAATTATATTTTATTACTTGGGATACATATTTAAAAGATATAAAATCATTGAAAATATAGAGAAAAAAACGGTTTTATATTTAATTGTAAGCTTATTTATATTGATAATAGCAACAGTATTTAATAAAATACCTGTAATGATGCATGCTAATATTTATGGAAATTATCTATTATTTATTGTAGGTTCAATAAGTGGCATCATGTTTATTATTTTATTAAGTAAATTATTAAGTAAAACAAAAATTAGTAAATTATTTGAATATTTTGGAAGAGATACACTTTATTTTTTTACAATGCAATTTATGGTTTTAGATTGTGTAAAAGTTATAATTTGTAAATTCATCAATACAAATTATATTATACAATCTATATTAGCATTCATTTGTACAATACTAATATTAATACCTATAGATTTTATTATGAAAAGATATTTTAGTAAGATCTTTAATAAATAGATTATTGATATAAATTAGATGAATAAGGAGTGCACTAATATAAAATAAAGAGATTAATTAAAACAAGTATAATAAAGACAATTAGACTTAATTGGTAGTATTTTTGATTTATATGTATCAAATAATAGTGTAAAAATAATATTATTTATTTTAACTAGAATGTTAAAATAAATATATAAATAATAAAAGGGGAATAAGAGAAAATGAAAAAAGCACTAATAACCGGAATAACTGGACAAGATGGTTCATACCTAGCAGAATTCTTACTAGAGAAAGGATACGAAGTACATGGAATAGTAAGGCGTACATCAATTTCAAATACTGCAAGAATTGACCACTTAATAAGAAATAATCAAATAGCATTACACGATGGAGATTTATCAGACTCTTCTAGCATAATAAAAATAATAAAAGAAATAGAACCAGATGAGATATATAATTTAGCAGCACAAAGCCATGTAGGGACAAGCTTTGATTCAGCAGAATATACAGGAGATATAGATGCACTTGGTGTTTTAAGAATATTAGAAGCAGTACATATGTTGAAATTAGAAAATAAATGTCGTATATATCAAGCATCAACTTCAGAATTATATGGAAAAGTAGAAGAATGTCCACAAAGCGAAACTACACCATTTCATCCATATAGTCCATATGCAGTAGCAAAACAATATGGTTTTTGGATTATAAAAGAATATAGAGAAGCATACAACATGTTTGCATGTAATGGAATACTATTTAACCACGAATCTGAAAGAAGAGGAGAAAACTTTGTAACACGTAAAATAACATTAGCAGTAGGTAGAATAGCAGAAGGGTTGCAAGACCACTTAGAATTAGGAAACTTAGATTCATTAAGGGATTGGGGATATGCAAAAGACTATGTAGAATGTATGTGGCTAATTTTGCAACATGATAAACCAGATGACTTTGTTATAGCAACAGGAATTCAACACACAGTTCGTGACTTTGTAGAAAGAACATTTAAAGAAAATGGTATAACAATTCGTTGGGAAGGAAGCGGTTTAGAAGAAAAAGGCTATGATATTGAAACTGGAAAAATGTTGGTTTGTGTAAACCCTAAATGGTTTAGACCAACAGATGTTGTAAATTTATTAGGAGACCCCGAAAAAGCAAAAAGGGAACTAGGGTGGAATCCGCAAAAAACAAGTTATGAAGACTTAGTTCATATTATGGCTATACATGATAGAGAACTTGCAAAACGAGAAATACAAATCAAAAAATAGAAAGAGTGATAAGGTTAAAAAATAATTTTCACTTAACTAAATCATGTAAGCTTTTAAAGTTTGCAAATTTAATAAGAGGGAGGAATATGTTAGAATTAAAAACTAACATATGCTAGGAAAAATGGAAAAGGATTCAAAAATATATGTTGCAGGTCATAATGGAATGGTAGGTTCTGCAATAGTAAGAGAATTAGAAAAGCAAGGATATAATAATATAATAACACGAACACATAAAGAATTAGATTTATGCAGACAAGAAGATGTAGAAAAGTTTTTTGAAACTGAAAAACCAGACTATGTGTTTTTGGCCGCAGCAAAAGTAGGCGGGATTGTAGCAAACCAAGAAGCATTAGCAGATTTTATGTATGATAATATGATATTAGAAATGAATGTAATTCATTCAGCTTGGAAGAATGGATGTAAAAAGTTAGAATTTTTAGGGTCTTCTTGTATATACCCTAAAATGGCACCACAACCAATGAAAGAAAGCTGTTTACTTACTAGTGAACTTGAAAAAACAAATGAGGCATATGCACTAGCTAAAATTTCAGGACTAAAATATTGTGAATATCTAAATAAACAATATGGAACAGATTATATTAGTGTTATGCCTACAAACCTTTATGGACCAAATGACAATTATCATCCAACACACAGTCATGTATTACCAGCACTTATACGCCGTTTTCATGAAGCAAAAGAAAATAATCTTTATAGTGTAACTTGTTGGGGAGATGGAACTCCTTTAAGAGAATTCCTATATGTAGATGATTTAGCCAACTTATGTGTATTTTTAATGAATAATTATAGTGGAGATGAAACAGTAAATGCTGGAACTGGAAAAGAAATTACTATTAAAGAATTAACACATTTAGTAGCTAAAGTAATAGGATATAATGGTAAAATTATATGGGATACAACTAAACCCAATGGAACACCAAGAAAATTATTAGACGTTTCAAAAACAGAAAAATTAGGTTGGAAATATAAAATAGAATTAGAAGAAGGAATAAAACTAGCATACGAAGATTTCTTAAATAATCCAATGCGTGCAGAAAGGTAAATTAGAAATGAATGTTATTTTATTATCTGGTGGCTCAGGAAAAAGGTTGTGGCCATTATCTAATGATATACGCTCAAAGCAATTTATAAAGTTATTTAAAGATGAAGGAAATATGTATGAATCAATGCTTGAGCGTATGTATAAAAACATAAAAAAAGTTAATAATCAATCAACTATAACAATAGCTACATCACACACACAAGTTTCTATAATTAATAACCAATTAGGAAAGGAAATAGGAATTTCTATAGAACCATGTAGAAGAGATACTTTCCCAGCAATAGTACTAGCTACAGCATATCTACATGATGTGAAGAAAGTACCATTAGAAGAAAGTGTTGTAGTATGTCCAGTAGACCCATATGTAGAAGAGGATTATTTTATTGCACTAGAAAAGTTATAT
The DNA here is from genome assembly GCA_022791325.1 of Clostridia bacterium. Classification (GTDB taxonomy): domain Bacteria; phylum Bacillota; class Clostridia; order TANB77; family CAG-508; genus UMGS1663. Next base: position 21,572 of record JAAVYV010000003.1, on the reverse strand, counting down.
AAGTTATCGAAAAATTCTAAATATAACTTATCATTATTAGGAATTAACCCTACATATCCAAGTGAAAAATATGGTTATATTATTCCAGAAAACAAAAAAGAAGTAAGTAAAGTAGTAAAATTTAAAGAAAAACCAAATACACAAAAAGCCAAGGAATATATTAGTGAAGGAGCACTTTGGAATGGAGGAATTTTTGCATATAAATTAAAATATGTTTTAGAAATAGCTCATAAACTAATAGATTTTAAAGATTATAATGATTTATATAATAAATATGAAACATTAGAAAAAATAAGTTTTGACTATGCTGTAGTAGAAAAAGAAGAAAAAATACAAGTTATGAAGTTTGAAGTAAAATGGAAAGACTTAGGAACATGGAATACTTTGACAGAGGCAATGAATGAAAATATTCTAGGTAAAGGTATTCAAAATGAAAAATGTGAAAATACACATATAATTAATGAATTAGATGTTCCAGTATTGTGTATGGGATTAAAAAATGTTGTAGTATCAGCAAGCAGTGAGGGCATTTTAGTATCTGATAAGAAACAATCTAGTTATATAAAACCTTTTGTAGAAAAAATTAATCAACCAATTATGTTTTCAGAAAAATCATGGGGAAGTTATAAAGTAATTAATGTACAGGAAAATAGTCTAACTATTCTTGTTACATTAAATTCAGGAAATAAAATGAAATATCATAGCCACAATTATAGAGATGAAGTATGGACAATAATTTCAGGAAATGGTAAAGCAATTATTGATGGAAATGAACAAAACGTAAAACCAGGAGATGTTATTACAATGAAAGCAGGTTCTAAGCATACAATTATTGCAAATGATGAATTAAAAGTAATAGAAGTTCAAATAGGAAAAGAAATAAGTGTTAGCGATAAACAAGAATTTGATAAATAAGGATAAAAATAATATGAAAAAGTCATTAAAAATAATAATTATACTATTGATATCAGTATTTTGGATGTTTGGCATATATAAACTATCAAGTATGACCTCAAATAACTCGAACAGCAAAAGCACAGATATTATTAGCATATTCATAGAAGATACATTAGAAATAACAAACAGCTATGGAATAACCTCATCACATCCAAATGAGCAAAAAATAGAAAAAGTTTCTCAGCTAATTAATGCACCAATGAGAAAAGTTATACATGCTACAGTGTATTTTATTTTAGCATTTTTTATTATGATACTAATGAATATTATATTTGACCATAAAAAATATTTCTGGTCAGTATTAATAACATTAATACTATGCATAATATTTGCAGGATTTGATGAATATCATCAAACTTTCGTAGCAGGAAGAACTGGTCAGCTATTAGATGTAATAATAGATACAGCAGGAGGAATAATAGGAATATTATTCTATTCTACATATCAATTAGTATATGTACTTGGGTATAAAAAAGCTGTAAAAGAACATTTTTGTAAGAATATAGAAGAAGACTGTTAAGTGTAGTAGTAATGTAGTAGGAACAGATTGAAAGAAAGATGTCGAAAAAACATTGCCACTATAACAAAAATGTGATATAAATAATAAAGTAACTTGTAGTTATTCCAATACTATAAATGTATTAGAAAAAACTTCCCCAACAATTAAAAGGAGGTAGCAATATGAAAAAATATAAGTGGGTTGTTAATAACAATGGAAAAGGTCGAGCAGAAGCACCAGTATTAGTTGATGAACAATTTAACGACATCATAAAGATGAAAGTTAATTGCTCTGAAATTAACGAAAGACTTAAAGAAAAATTAAAAGAGCATGGAATAGATGTTTTGGCACGGACACAAAAGGATGGAAAAAGAATTATATATTTTGAGCTAGTTCCAACAGTAATAGAACAGATTCTTTTAGGAGCGCCATTATACTCAAAACGAAATGGGGAATATTACTTACTAAGTACCTTTTTCTCTGGTAAAGCGTATCTACCAAGAGACTTTGAGACAATTAAAGAAGAATATGAAAAATGCAAAATGGAACTTCAAGAAACAATAATAAATTAGAAAATACCCTGAGTTTTAAAATATATACTGTCTAATATACTAAATTAATAACTCTATTCTCATACTGCAAGACTTCACAGATTTTTAACTTACATATTAACATAATTTCTATTTTGGGTTCGCCTTCAAAATAAAATTTGCCGTGTATACTTATACCAACATTTGTAACAACTAAAATGCCCTTAGTGTTTTACTCTACGTATCAAATAGCATATAAGTTAGGGGATAAAGAGGCTTTAAAAGCGAAAGTACAAAGATAAAGGTCAAAAAAGATATAGTTATGAATTTTTTTATTTTGCAATATATAAAATGAGAATAAATAAAATAGTAAAGAAAAATAATGCAAATTGAACTCTAGCAATCTGCATTATTTTTTTGTTAATTTAGTTATTATAAATTTCTTCCAAACATTTCTGATATTCATCATTAATGTTAGAAAAGTTTTTAGGCAAATACGCCTTAGCTTTATAATTTTCGCAAATTACATCACCATTACGCCTACATAGAGGAGCTGTTCGAGAAACTCTCTCCAACATGGTAGGATAAATTTGGATATAGCCACCTTTAGATTCAAGGTTTATAGAAATGCCATGTTCATTTAATTTCTTCCTAAGCTCACTAGTGAGTTCTGTTTCGTTTATCCATTTTCTTGCTAAATCTTGATTGTTTGCATCAACTAAAGTAATGTTACCTGCTTGACCATCCTCATAATAGTTTCTAATCCACTTAATTTCGCTCATATGTAGCCCCTCCTTTTTATGGGTTCGGAGGTTTCACTCCGAAAATGTTTATAGTTTCCAAAGAGAACAATTTTTATATTATGTTCTTATTATACCGCTTTTATGCATAATATGCAATACTTTAAATAATAATATCAAGGTCATTTCATAAAAAATTTTACTGGCTATATTGAAAACATATAGCCAGTAAATTAACAAATTCAATTAATAATTCTTAAGGGATATATTTAAGTAAGATGTCTTCACTGTCCACCCAACTACCATTAGATATTTTTAATCTTCACTTGAACAAAATTTTATGTTAAATTACAACAGAAAATTAGTTAAGTGCAATGATTTTCACTTTTTTTGTTACAATTTAAAGTTTTAAAAGTTGCTTTTTACATAATATTTAGATATAAATTAACAAAAATAATTTTCTTTCATATTATATATAAAAAAAGAAGGGAGTTTATTTTTTATGGACTATGAAATAATGATGAATGGCAATATTAAAATTGGTCAGCGTGCGCCTGATTTTGAGGCTACTTCTACTATGGGAAATATATGTTTAAATGATTATAAAGGTAAATGGATAGTTTTATTTTCTCATCCTGGTGACTTTACCCCAGTATGTACGACTGAAATGATAGCTTTTAGTAAAGCAAATACATATTTTGAAAGACTTAACACTTGTCTTTTAGGTATAAGTGTAGATAGTAATCCTTCTCATTTAGCATGGGTATATGATATTTATTGCAAAACAGGTATTATTGTACCTTTTCCTATAATTAGTGATAGAAATGGGGCTATTGCTAGGAAGTATGGTATGATATCTAATGATGTTAGTACTACAGAAACTGTCAGAAATGTGTTTATTATTGATGATAAGGGGGTAGTAAGACTTATATTGGTTTATCCATTAAATATAGGTAGATGTATTCCTGAAATTTTAAGATGTATTGAAGCGCTTCAAACATCAGAGAGAAGTAAGGGTTCTACACCTGCTAATTGGATACCTTGTGAACCTATTATTATTGCACCACCTAGTACTTTTAATGAACTTAAGATGAGGAATGAAGAAATTACAAAAAATAGGAATGGAATGAGTTGGTATTTATCTTTTAAAAATCCAGAAAGATGTATAAATGCAGATACTAAGCAAACTTGTAGAGAACTAGATGAGGGAAAAAGTAAATAATATATCTTGAAATTAACGTAGAAATGTGATAATATAAAAATGTTATTCGTAGCTATACGACGAAATAGTAAGTAACTATTAAATCTTCGCATAATAAATATAAGGAGGATTGATACTATGATGTATATTGAAATTGATGATTTGATTGGAAATGCATTTATTCCTTATTTGGAAAAAACAGGTAATCGGATGTTATCTTTGAAAAAAATTAATATGTTTGGAACAAAAGTTATAAACTATTTAAACGAAAATGGAGAAGATGCATGCCTGAGATTATCAAGAGATTTAACAAATAGCTTTTTTTATGAATATTCTGATTTGTTTTTGTTGGTAGAAAATGAAAATGAAAAAGAAAATGTAGTAATTTTAGCTAATAATATAACATCAAAAGATTTGATTCGAAAGTTTTCAGGATATTTAAGTTTGCCAGTATTACTAGCATTTAGGAATTCAGAAAATACTAAAGTGTTATTTGAAGAATAATTAAAAAAGATTTTTAGTTAATAAGCTAATTAGAATTTATTAAGTAACTCGTAAACAGGATTTGTTAAGGAGGAAAAAATATGGCAATAAAAACATTTGACTTTCCCACATTCGAAGAATGGAAAAAAACGTACAATTATTATCAAAAAATAGGAGATTATACATGTAGCATTAGCATCCTTAAATTTGGAGTAAAAGATGTGTGGCAAGAAGCTGTTGCAATTACTAATTATCCAATAAATAACATGATTAATGAAAAGCTTGATAATATACCAGATGAAAAAACTTTAAAACAATGGTATCAAGCAGTAATAGTAAAGCTCAATCAAGAGTGGAAAAGATTTATTTTAGAAACATATTTAGTAGGAAACATTGAGTAAAAGAAAAAGATAAAAAACAAGTATTATTTAATAAAAAGGAATTTAAGCTAATATATATTAGGCTTAAATTCCTTTTTACAATTAAGCACATTTACAAATAGGAATCATCTATAATAATAAAAACATCTTAAACTTATAAAGTGACATAATTGTACAAAAATTAAATAAAAATGTAAAGTAGTTATAAATTAATTATTAATATTTTGTAAATACTATACTACAATAAAAATTCTTATGATATAATTTTAAAAAGTGAAAGGAGATAAGCAAATGTTAAAATTAAAAGATGTATCAAAGTTTTACTACAATAAAGGTTTAATATCAACAGGATTTACAAAAATAAATTTAGAACTAAAAATGGGCGAATTTGTAGTAATTACAGGAGAATCAGGTAGTGGAAAAAGTACGCTTTTAAATGTTCTTTCTGGGTTAGATAGCTATGAAGAAGGAGAAATGTATATAAATGGAGAAGAAACCAGTCATTACACAGAAAAGGATTTCGAAGATTATAGAAGAAAATACATAGCAAATATATTTCAAAGTTTCAACCTTATAAATAGTTACACAGTGTACCAAAATGTAGAACTTGTACTGTTATTAAATGGTTATAAAAGAAAAGAAGTAAAGAAAAAAGTGCTAGAGATGATAGATAAAGTAGGGCTTAGTAAGTTTAAAAATACAAAAGTATCAAAACTATCGGGAGGTCAAAAACAAAGAGTAGCAATTGCAAGAGCTATGGTAAAAGAAACCCCAATAATAGTAGCAGATGAGCCAACAGGGAACTTAGATGCTAAAGCAAGTAAAGATGTAATAGAATTATTAAAAAAAGTAGCAAAAGATAAATTAGTAATAGTAGTAACACATAACATAGAACAAGTAGAAGAGTATGCAACAAGAATTATAAAAATGCATGATGGAAGGATAGTAGAAAATAAAACAATAAAAGAAGTACCAAAAGTAGAACATATACAAACAAGTAAATATAACAAAATAACAATAGCAAATAAATATAGGTTAGGAACAAGAAACACATTTAATATAATAACAAAGTTTTTATTGCTATTTGCAGTATTTTTATTTATAAGTGCTTCACTACTTAGTGAATATGCAAGTTTTGAACAAACAGAATATGAAGCAAATAAACAAGGATATAACTTTTATTTCAGAGACTTATCAGATAACAGAATAATAATAAAAAAGGAGAATAAATCAAACTTTACAAAGGAAGATTATGAAAAAATATCTAAAATAGAAAACATAGACTATATAGTAAAAGATGACTTACTATTAGATAATTCATTTGCTATATATAATGAAAATGAAATGTATATAAATGGGAAGATGTATGATATAAAACATTATAAAGGAAATTTAACACGGAGGAAGAATACCAGAAAAAGAAAATGAAGTAATAATAAAAGTTCCACAAGACAGTTACTATATAAGAGAAGGCTTTGAAAAAATTCTAGAAAAAGAATACTGGATAAGAGATGATAATTCAGGTGAAAAGAAAGAAGGAATAACTTTAAAAATAGTAGGAATAGAAACATATGAAGATACAAATACATTTGGTGGAGGTTATTTAGAAACAACATTATTTGTAAATGAAAAGATAATAGAAGAAATCAGAAATAGTATTAATAAATATTATAGTACAGTAAAAAGCTTATTTAATGGCAAATACTATACTTCTACAGTTCGGAAATCCATATTTTAGAATTGTGCCAAGTGATAACGTAGAAAAAGGAAAAGCAATAGTTTCAGAAGACCTAAACTACTTATGTCAAAATGGTAGAGCACGAAATAGGGACATCAAAATATTAGTAGAAAATATATATTATAAAGACGAACTTAATGTAAAAATATCATCAACATATTCAAAAAACACATTCACAAGGCAAACAGGTTATAAAAAGTATGATGAATATCCATCTTCAGTATTTATAAACAAAGAAGAATATATAAATTTATTTAATAAACAGCCATATCAATCATCAGTATTTGTAAAAGATAAGGAAAAAATAGAAGAAACAATAAACAAATTAAAAGAATTAGGAATAAAGGCACAGTCTATAAAGGACTTCAAAGTAAATGATAATATAACATTAGTACAATTTGTAAAGATATTTAAACTAATAGTAACATGTATATTAATTTTTGGACTATTTTTCATTTCATATTTTATAATAAGAATAATACTAAAATCAAGAAATGTATATTTTACAACATTAAGAATGTTAGGAGCAACAACCCAAAATGTAAAAAGAATACTAGACATAGAACTATTCATAAACTCGAGTCTTGCGTATTTAAGTTTTTTAGTATTTATTACTTTAGTAAGATATAACATTGTAAATGTAAGCTTTGTAAATAATTTAATAGAATTTTTAAGTATAAGAGAATACATACTTATGTATGTAATTTTAATAGTAATGTCGAGGCTAATATCAAGAAGGTTTGCTAAGAAAATATTCAAAAAATCAGCAATAAAAACATATAACGAAGAAGTATGACATAGGAATCGAGAAGAATAGTGAAGAGTGAATAATACACGCTTCGTGAGAAGGAGAAAAATATGATAAAAATAGAAAATGCCAATAAATATTTTAACAAGCATAAAAGAAATGAAATACATGTTATAAATAATACTACTCTTGAATTTGGAGAAAATGGACTAATAGCATTGCTAGGTAAATCAGGAAGCGGAAAAACAACTTTATTAAATAGTATAGGTGGACTAGATAAAATAAGTAAAGGAAAAATATATATAAATGGCAAAAAAATAACTAGAAGAACAAGTTCTAAGGTAGATAAAATAAGAAATTTAAATATAGGCTATATTTTTCAAGATTACAAACTAATAGATAATATGACAGTATATGAAAACGTAGCACTAGTGCTAAGAATGATAGGAATAAAAGATAAAAAAGAAATAAAAACAAGAGTAGACTATGTATTACAAAGCGTAAATATGTACCGATATAGAAATAGACTAGCCAGTATGTTATCAGGAGGAGAAAGGCAAAGAGTAGGTATAGCAAGAGCAATAGTCAAAAATCCGAATATAGTAATAGCAGATGAGCCAACAGGAAACTTAGATAGCAAAAACTCCTTAGAAATAATGAATATAATAAAAGCTATTTCAAAAGATAGACTTGTAATACTTGTAACACATGAAGTAGAACTTGCAAAATTCTATGCATCGAGAATAATAGAACTTCAAGATGGAACAGTAGTAAAAGATTATGAAAATAATGATAGTAAAGATTTGGACTATAGAATAGATAACAAATTCTACCTAAAAGATTTTGCAAAACATGAGAATATAAATAAAGAAAATGTTAATTTAGATATATATTCTCAAGAAGAAGATAATCTAGACTTAAAAATAATTGTAAAAAATGGAAATATATATATAAAATCAAACCTCCAAAAAGTAGAGGTAATAGATGAAACCTCAAGTATAGAGCTTGTAGATGATAATTACAAAAAAATAGATAAAACGATATACCAAGAATATAACTATAATCTAAAAGATATAATAAATGCAAATATAAAGCAAAAATATAGTTCAATATACACTATAACAAAATCAATAATAAATGGCTTCAAAAAAATAATAAATTATTCTGTACTAAAAAAGATTTTACTAATAGGTTTTTTTGTATCAGCAATGTTCATAGTATATAGCTTAAGTAATATTGCAGGAACACTTAATATAAAAGACGAAGACTTCATAAGTAAAAATAAAAACTATTTAAAAGTAAACCTTCCTCAAATAAAAGTAGAAAACTTTTTAGAATATGAAAAAAAAGAGGGAATAAATTATATATTACCAGGAGACTCGATGGTAAGTTTTTCACTAAAATTTGACGAATATTTCCAAACTAGTAAAATAAATGGGGAACTTTCAGGTTCACTTTCTTCAATAAATATGATAAGTGCAAATGATATAATACAAGGAAGAAGTCCTGAAAATGAATACGAAATAGTAATAGATAAAATAGTAGCAGATAGAATGCTAAATGATGGAGTAGGAGCAGCAAAACAAGCAGGGGTAAAAACATATGAACAACTATTAGGAAAAGAAGTTACAATAAAAAACATGAAACCATTTAAAATAGTTGGAATAGTAAATATTAGTAGTCCTTCAATATATACATATGAAAGTAATTTTATAAACATTTTAAGCAATTCTAAATCATCAGGAAATAGTATGGAAATAATGATAATGGATACAGTAAATAACCAAAATGAAGCAGAGGAAACTATTGTAAATTATAACCTAAAAGCAGATGATATAATCATAAAAAAAGGAAGATTACCAGTAAATGATTATGAAGTTATAGTAAATATAAGTAATGAGTATAACATGAAATTAAATAAAAAGATAAAAACAAAAGTAAATGACGTAGAACTTACAGTAGTAGGATATTATGACAGTAGTAATGGTGAAAATTCTTATTTAGTAAATGAAAATACAGCCAAATATAAATTAATTAGTGAAAGTCAAAATCTTATAATCTATGCAAAAGATGAGGAAAAGGTAATTGAGAACTTTGATAAAGATTTTAATTTATATGTAGAAAATATATATAATAAAGATAAAGAACAATATCTAAAAGAACAAAAATCTTCAATAAACAGTAGTATAATATTTGCAAGCATAATACTTATAATATCACTAATAGAAATATACCTAATAATGAGGTCATCATTCCTTTCAAGAATAAAAGAAGTAGGAATATTAAGAGCAATAGGAGTAAAGAAAAGGGACATATACAAAATGTTTGTAGGAGAAATAGTAGCAATAACTTGTACCGCAAGTATGCTAGGAGTAGCATTAATGACCTATATACTAAGTGCACTAAGTAAAGTGCCATACATATCAAAAATGTTTGTAATAGATGTAAAAGTAGTAGGAGCAAGCATAATACTAATATTTACATTTAACATAGTAGTTGGTCTATTACCACTATTTAGAGTATTAAGAAAAACACCAGCACAAATACTTTCAAGACATGACTTAGAATAATAAAGTATGAAAAGATGAAAGATTTGGGGCGGGAAAGATTTGCTTTCCCGCCCCAAATCTTTCTGGCTCCAATCTTTCCCAGCCAAATCTTTCATCCGTATTGACTTGAGCAAAATTAATGATATAATTCTAAATATATAAAATAAAATAGGAAGAAAAAAATGGCGAAGAAATATTTAGAAAAAGATGTTTTACAAGCAAGTTTAGAAAGGCTAGAAATAATTTTAACTGAATTTGACAATGTATACCTAAGTGTTAGTGGAGGTAAAGACAGTTCAGTTATGGTTCAGTTAGCTAATATAGTTGCAAAAAAAGTAAATAAGAAATTTGATGTGCTTTTTATAGATTTAGAGGCACAATACAAGCATACAGTGGATCACATAGAAGAAATGAAAAAACTATCTCAAATAAGGGATTTTTATCATATAGCTCTGCCAATGGCTCTTAGAAATGCAGTATCAGTACTTCAACCCAAATGGATATGTTGGGAAGAAGAAAGTAAGGATTTATGGGTAAGACCTCTTCCAAAAGATTCTATAAACATACATAATAATCCGTTTAAATGGTTTAAAAAAGGTGAAGAATTCGAAGACTTTATCGTACAATTTGCAGATTGGTATCAAAAAAAGTATAAAGGTAAAGTAGCATGTGGAATAGGTATTAGAACAGATGAAAGCATAAACAGATTTAGGACAATAGCCTTTCAAGAACATAAAATAAAATATAAAAATTATAATTGGACAACTAAAATAAAAGTAAATGAAAAGCATATAGATGTATATAACTTTTATCCTATATATGATTGGAAAGTGGATGATATATGGGGGGCAGTAAGCAAACTTGACTTAAAATTTAATTATATATATGAATTAATGTATAAAAATGGACTAAGCATATTTGAGCAAAGACTATGTCAACCATATGGAGATGACCAAAGAAATGGATTAAATCAATTTAAAGCATTAGAATATGAAACATGGGGAAAAGTGTTAAACAGAGTAAACGGAGTCAATTTTGGCAATATATATTGTAAAACAACAGCATTAGGAAATATAAAGTCAAGTAAACCAGAATTTATGTCATGGGAAGAATATGCAGTCTTTCTATTAGAAAGCATAGGAATATATAACAGAGATTTAATGCTTCACTATTATAGAAAAATAAAGAAATTCATGATATGGTATAAAAATAAATATGGAGTACAAATTAAAGATATACCAGAAACAGCAGAATGTAAACTAGAAAATCAGAAAAAAGCAATATCGTGGAGAAGAATAGCAAGAGCAATTGAAAAAAATGACTTTTATTTAAGAAGATTATCTTTTGGACAAACAAAATCTGATGATAATGAATTACAAAGATTAATACATAAATGGGATAACTTATTAAATAGAAATACGAAAACAGATGATAAAGGTTTAATAAAAATTATTGAGAATCAAATATAATAGAAAAATGAGGTAGAAAATATGGTAATAAAAATGAATAATAAATCTGAGAAATTTTATGAATATATGGGAAAAATATTTGGTTCGAGATTAATACAGAATCAAACAAATGATAGAATATATGATGATGATAACAAAATATGGTACATATATGTAGAAAATGAAAAAGTAGTAGCATTTGTTTCTATTAGTAACAATATAATAAAAAATGTATATGGAGTAAAGGAAAAGTACTTAAAGGAAGTGTTAGAAGAAGTAAGAAAAGAAAATAAAGTTACTTTTAGTACAGTTACTAATATATATGAGGAATTATATAGTGCAGTAGGTTTTAAAGTTAATAAAACAGAAGGATTTAAGAATTTTGTTATAATATCATAATATGTAAAGTTTATCCAAAAGAAATATCTAAAAAAATATAAAAATTAAGCTATATAACAGTAAATAATTTTAAAGAGGATTGTATGGGAGATTATTTTCTTAGCTCTTCGGGCAAATAGCGAGTTAGAAATAAGTTATGCAAAGTTAATCGCCCACATATTGAAGAAATGGCATAAATAAATGCCCGAAAATAATAGCAAATGTGTAGAATAATTCACATTAGTAAAGAAAGGAAAAAAATGAACAAAAAAGAAATACAATTTCCAGTATTAAATGTAAAAATGGTCGATATAGAAAAAGTAGTAGCAAATGACTATAATCCAAATAAAGTAGCACCGCCAGAAATGGAATTATTAAAACATTCTATAGAAGAAGATGGATACACACAACCAATAGTAACATATTATGATAAACAAAATGACAAATATATAGTAATAGATGGTTTCCACAGATACCGTTGTGCAAAGGAATTCTTCCATTTGGAACAAATTCCAATAGTAACAATAGAAAAAGACTTAGAAAATCGTATGGCAAGTACAATAAGACATAATAGGGCAAGAGGAACACATCAAATTATAGATATGTCACATATAGTTTTGACCTTAACAGATATGGGGTGGAATGAGGAACAAATTTCAAAACACTTAGGAATGGAACTAGATGAAATAATAAGGTTAAAGCAAATAACAGGATTAAAGGAAATGTTTGCAAATCATGTATTTAGTAAATCATGGGAAGAGTTCGACGAAAAAATCAGAAAAGAAGCTAATAATAATTAAAGAAAATGAGCATACTATAAACAAATAGAAGGTGGAAGAGAGATAAAAAAGAAAATAGTAGATAGAAATCAGAATATAAGTAATTCCTTCGGAGAGTTTACTTTACAGCTGATATCTAATATCCGACCTGTGACTTCCAACTTTCAAAACGAAAGGAATGATATAGTATGGAAAGTAATCAGAGAATAAACTGTACAGTAACTAGCTGTAAATATAATAAGCTACAGGAACAGGAGTGTTCACTAAAACAAATAATAGTAACTCCAATAGAAAATTGTGATACAAAGCAACCAGATGAGTCTATGTGTAGTAGTTATAGAAACAAAAATTAGCTCTAATTTACAGTCAATATTACATTATAAGAATATTTTGTAAGCTGTGTATACTAATTATACGTTAAAAAACTAAGGTGCCATTGGCACCTTAGTTTTTTAACGTATATGCTTATCTTTTCGATCATATCTAGGGAAACATCCAACAAGGCCACTAGAGTTAAACCGAAATTTAAAGTTTGAATTCAAAATGAATGTTTTATAACCTTCATTTATTAATTCATTGGCAAGTAAATCCTTAGAAATTTCCTCGCCATGGTGAATACCAACTCCTAAAACATTTTTAGGGTTAAAAGGCGTTACAAAGTTTACAAGCTTTTCTTGTCTAGCATGTGCCGAAAATTCACCTGTACCACGGAAGAGAGCCTTAGCATTAGGGTCATCACGCATTCTTCCAAGTTTTGACTCTGGGAATAAATGACCAGCAGAGTGAACCATATATTTCTGATTAGTATAATGAGCATTTAAGTATGCTTGTGAAGCTCCATAACTTGCACTTCCAGAAGAAGCAACTACAATCTTAGGAGTAATAAAGTCAGCTATTATTTGTCTACGCATAACTTTATCTTCAACAATAATTAAATTGTCTGGTAGAAAATTTTTAGCTGAATGGAACATATTAAATTTACCCTCTAAGAAGAGCTCAGTTGTGGCAATTGCTGTTTTACCATCAGCATAAATTGGAATTCTACGATCTAAAGTTCCCATATCTTGAGCTTGCTTTAATGTATAAAGAACTTCTTGGTGCCTACCAAAAGCAAATGTCGGAATAAGAACAGACATATTTTTCTTAATAGCGTAAACGACATTTTCTACAAGGCAGGGTTCACAAGAATTATCTGTTTTTGTACCTCCATATGTTGACTCTAGTAAAATGAGTACATTAGGCAATTTATAAACCCAATCAGGTAAAGGCTTTACAGGAAAGAACATATTGTGATCATTATAATCGCCAGATAAAACAATATTAATACAATCTTCACCATCCGTAATTTGGACTAATGTAACTGATGCACCAGGCAAATGACCATTATCAAAAAAGTAAATACATATATTGTCATTATATTGTACTTTTTCATAATATTTGCAAGGTACTAACATTGATTTCATTAAAGCAATATCTTCTTCAGAATAGAGTGGGGATATATCATCAGCCTTTTTATTACGTCTCTTTTCAATTTTTAAACAATCGTCTAAGAAAACTCTTGTTAGAAAATTGGAAGTTGTATGCGTTGTGAAAATTGGAGCCAAAAATCCCTGATTGATAGCAATTGGAAATCTGCCGTAATGGTCAAGGTGACCATGGGTTAATATAGCAAATTCAGGTCTAGTTACATCATAGAAAAATGATGAATTGAACTGAGCATCATTGTCAAGTCCTTGAAAAGTACCACAATCAACTAAAAATGGAATATTGTTTGTAGAGCCATGCCCACCTTCAACAGTATTAGAGAAGAAAGCCTCAAATAGTTGATTTGTGCCAGTTACACCATCTTTTTCATCACAGAGTTCAAGAAATAACCGTTTATGCATAAAATCATCCTTTCTTATTTAATAAAAGAAATATAATTTACTTGTTTCTTGCAAATATTTTACCATTAAAATAACATAAAAGCAACAAAAAATAGAAAAAAGAAGAAAAAAGTTGAAAATTGTTGAAAAAAGTATTTGAATATGATAAAATGTCAACATAAAAATTGAATATGCGTTATTAAATTAAATAAAGCTTTAAGTTATAGAAAGGAGAAAAGAAAAATTATAAATTTGTAACTAAGTAAGCAACAAGTAAAAAGTAATCATAAATATTGATTTAAGCAAAAGGAGGATATAGTTATGAAGAAAATGAATAATGTAGGAATAGTTTTTTACGTTGAAGTAAATGGAGAATTAACCACACTAATAGTTCCAGTAGAAAAAGTTCGGAATAGTGTAGAAGAGGCTAAGAAACAAAAAAAGAAATATATACAATATCAATTTATTGTTGGAGATAAATTGATAGAAAAACAATATGAAATAAAGCAACTTGAAGAGGCACTAATAAAGACTAATTTAATAGGTACAAGGTTAGTACCAAAATCTTTAGAGGACTATTTACAAGATATGACACAAAAATTATGTTTAAAGCCTATAGCACCAATTGTTAAGAGAGAACATGAGCTTGAAAAAATATGGTTCTACATTTCACAGAAAGTAAGAAATAATGCATTTATTACTGGAGAGATGGATGTAGGAAAAACTGCAATTGCAAATGAAATAGCGCGCCAAATTTCAACTAATGAATGCCCAAAGGAATTTTCAGGCAAAAGAGTATTACAGTTAAAACCAGAACAGTTATTAAAAATAAAAAGTAATCGAGTATATGAAAATACAGTAAGGAAAGTAATGAGCTTTTTAGTAAAAAATAGAAAGAGCATTGTGCTATACATTGATAATGCACTTTATATGAAGACAGATGAATTTTTAATCATAATGTTATATGCATGTATAAAGAGGCATAATATTCCAATGCTTGCTACTATACAATCAGAAGTTTATGATCGATACTTTGCAGAAGATACATCTATTTCAAAATACTTGAATGAGGTTTATGTAAAAGAGCCAGAAATGGAAAATATAAGGCTAATGGTTGAAAAACATTTAAAACTCTTTGAAAACAGGTATAAAGTTAAGAGTACAGAAGAAGCTGTGAAATTTGGAATTTATACTGCCTGTCTTTCCGAATCTCCTTCATATGAACCTGGAAATGTAATAAGTATTTTTGAAAAGGCATTTCGTGAGGCAAGAAGGAAAGGAAAAAAAGAGGTAGATAAACAATGTATATTAAGTTGCTATAATACGTATTTAGAAGATTATGAAAATACTCCCAAGGAAAGAAAAAAAGCAACAGCGTATCACGAAACAGGGCACTATATAGCAAGAATTAAGAGCGAGTATCAAAAGAACCTAAAAATATCGTGTGTTTCTATTTTGCCAATGGTGGACTGGGCAGGAGTTACATGTTCATACTATGAGAAAAAAGAATATTATATATGTTCGAAAGACTATTTTATAGATGAGATAGCAATGACATTAGCAGGAAGAGTAGCAGAAAGAAGATATACAAATCTAGATTCAGCAGGAGCATCATCAGATTTAGAAGAGGCAAGTATGTATGCCAAAGCAATTGTAATGAAGTGGGGATTTTCAGATAAAGAGAATAACAGAAATAGAAGTTATGACTATGAAGATTATTTCCTTATGCCAGAAAGCAAAAAAGAACTAATTGACAAAGAAGTTCAGGAATTGATTGATGCAGGAATGGAAAGGGCAGAGAAAATCATTTCAGATAACGAAGGACTTCTTAAAGTTATTGCAGAACGGCTCATGGTCGATGAAATACTTACAGGAGAAGAACTTGAACAGATCTGTAAAGAGTACGAAGAAAGTAAGAAGGTAAAAGCAATTGAAGGAACTAATGAATAATTTTTCTTAAAAGAGGATACAGTTAATTTTGTATCCTCTTTCCATGTTCCAATTGGGGATGTTATACCCCAAAAGGAAACGTCCCTAATTGGAATACTTGACTTAAAATGAATATAAATATATAATATGCAAAGAATAGTAATAAAACTATTACAAAAACAAGGGAGGAAAAAATATGTTAGTAACAACAAAAGAAATGTTTGAAAAGTCAATGAGAGAACATTTTGCAATAGGAGCTTTTAATGTAAATAATATGGAAATAATACAAGGAATTGTAGATGCAGCAGCAGAGGAAAAATCGCCAGTAATACTTCAAGCATCTTCAAGTGCAATAAAATATGCAAGAATAAATTATTTAATGAAAATGGTAGAAGCAGCGGTAGAGGAGCATCCAGAAGTTTTGGTAGCACTTCATTTAGATCATGGCCCAGACTTTGAAACTTGCAGAATGTGTGTGGATAGCGGATTTACATCAGTTATGTTTGATGGATCAAAATATGACTTTGAAGAAAATGTAAGATTAACAAAAGAAGTAGTAGATTATGCACACGCTCATGGAGTGGTAGTAGAAGCAGAACTAGGAAAACTAGCAGGAATAGAAGATGATGTAAATGTTGATAGTAGTGACGCAATGTATACAGATCCAGAACAAGCAAAAGAGTTTGTAGAAAGAACAGGATGTGACTCTTTAGCAATAGCAATAGGAACAAGTCATGGAGCATATAAATTTAAAGGAGAAGCAAAATTAAGATTTGATATATTAGCAAAAATAAAAGAACTAATACCAAACACACCAATAGTATTACATGGTGCATCAACAGTAATACCAGAACTAGTAGAAATGTGCAATAAATATGGTGGAAATATACCAGGAGCAAAAGGTGTACCAGACGAAATATTAAATGAAGCAAGTAAAAAGGGAGTATCAAAAATAAATGTAGACACAGACTTAAGATTAGCAATGACAGCACAAATAAGAAAAGTATTTTCAGAAGATCCTTCAAGCTTTGACCCAAGAAAATATTTAACTCCTGCAAGAGAAGAAGTAAAAAATACAGTTAAGCATAAAATAAAAGATGTATTTGGCTCAAGTGGTAAGTGTTAAAATTGGAAGTCAGATGTAGCAAGTCAGAAATTAAAAGTTGAGTATTATAAAATATATTATAAAAAAATATAGGGGTCGCAGTTTTGGCGACCTTTATTCTATACAATGTAGGGACAATTAAAATTGCCCCTACAAAAAATTGCTTCTTAAATTGACAGTATTTAGTTGTAGGGTCTGCTACTAAAGGAAGAACGGCATAGAAAATTCACTTTTGTTGTTTTGATCTTCAAACAAATACTCCTAACTTCCGACTTCCAATTCATATCAATTTTTCCAAACAATAAAATTACCCAAAGCAACACAAAAAATACTAAATGCAATTACACATGAACCGCCAAATTTGTTTTTTTCTTTTTTTATTTCAAATATTCCATATGAAATACTTTCTATTAAAACATATATAGTAAATAATAAAAATAGAGAATGATACATAAAATTCAACATAAAGCTCTCCTTAATCAATAATTTATAATAGTTGTTCCATAGTAAATCTAAGTGATGTCATACTATTCTTAATCAATTTAAAATTTAAACTGTGTGAGTAGTGATTTGTGTCCATCCATGTGGAAACCCCAGTTTCTTGTAATATAGGAAAAATCAAATTTGGCATCGTAGGAGAATGGAGAATCATATTTTTGTTAAAACTACGTCTCAGTAAGCAAGAAACCAGATTTTACACAAACATCACTATTTACTGAAAAAAATGAATTTTCATAATTTTGAAGCCAATCATACCTCTCAAATTCCTCAAGTGTACTAAATTTACGTAAAACATATTTTGCAAAACCATTAATATCAGCTCTAAAATCTTTAGAAGTTTTATATAAATAATTAGATATTTGTAACTCAATATATTTAGAGGCAGTTTCAGAAATTTCATCTAAAACCGTATTATCAAGGTACTTTGAGTCCTTTTTCATAGAATAAATTCTTCCATTAAACTTACAATCTACAGTAATGTATGGTGTGCCATTAATAATATCAACATTTCCTTTTGTATCTTTAGCAGGAAATAGATATAAATCTATATAACTCTCATCATCCCTAGGATTTGGAATAGTAATTAAAAATCCATTAACATTGTTACGTATTAAAGAAAAACAAACAGTTTCCATAGCAGTAAGTTCACCAACTAATTTATCACCTTTAAATACAGCTAAACCAATATTCTCAGCCCCTCTCTTACCAGATATACTTGTTTCATTAGATTTTACATTACCCTCATTTAAGGGATCAGAAGAAGAATAGTCTCTTAAATTATCTATATTACTATCAATGGTACCACCAAGTATTGCATAAGGTTCACAAGTATTACAAGTTAGACCATTAAAGAAATCACCTATAGTAGCATTTGAAGTATAGCCAGTATACTTGCTAGAATTAGGAAATATTTCATAATACTTAGTAGGTAAGGTTTCTAAACTAGGTTTTGAAGATTCAATATAATATTTGGCATCAGTTTTGCTAACAACAATATTAGTAGAAGGTCTAATTTGAACATCATTTATTAAAGTATAAATTTCATTTGAAATACCATTAGTAGCAACTTCCTCTGAGAATACTATTAACTTGCAATGAGAAAGGTTAAGCTCTTTACCAATATAACTATTCATAAGGTTAATAGCAGTATATATAGAGCTGGTTTCAACAGTATTTATAATAGAAGTCTCATCTTGTGTGGAAGCACTTTGAGATGCAGAAGAAGGCTTAGCAATTTGGAAGCTTACCTTTAAATTTCCATCAGTATCTCCAGTATCTATACCAATAGCAATAACAAATGCCAAATTATCTATACTAAAAGAAGTATAGGAGGAAGAAAAGGCTATAACCAAAACAATAGTAATAGAAGCAATAAAAATATTTTTTAATAATTTTTTCAAATTATATCACCTTTCTTTCTTTTCTTCTTTTTAAGTTTGCAAATATGAGCAGTAAAATGCAAAAAATATAGTCAAGCCCAAGTATAATATATGGGTATACAGTAGCTTCATATTGTTTAGCACTAGCATATGTGTTAGGAATAAGTGCGATAGAAAGTACTAATATAGCAAATGGATAGGAAAGTGCTTTAATTTGTTTAATATTAGTAATCTTTTTAAAAATTAGCATGCAAAATCTTACAACAATACTTAAATAGCAAGCAAAAATTATCATCCATATAAGTAAGAAAATAGACTCCAACCTAACAAAAAAAGTACCAATTTCAATATATCTAGCAACAACATAAAGTGGAAGTATTTCATCTGTATTAATAAAATAAGAAAACATAAAAAGTATTATACTAACTGTTAAAATTAAATAAATGGCAAATAAAATACAAGCACCTATGGAAACCTTTTTAAAATTTTCTGGTTTTTTTAATAAAGGTGGTAAAAAATATAAAAAAGCTATTCCAGAAAAAGCGTAAATATTTCCAATTCCTAAAATAAAAGTATTAACAAAGCCAGTTCCCATAATAGGAAACACTCTGTTAAATGAAAAATTTTTCAAATTAGAGCCAAACAAGAAAATCATACTAAGTAAAGCAATAGGAACAATAATCAAATTTGTTTTTAAAGTAGCAGTAAATTCCAATTTATCTGTAATAGCAATAGCTATAATAAAAAGTAAAATAACAAAAAAAGTATTAGTCATAGGGTAGTATACAATTTTAATAGCTTCACAGAACTCTCTAAGTAAAATACTAGAACTTATAATAAAATACGAAATAAATACTATACCCAATATATTTTTAAAGGTTTTTCCACCAAGGTATTCTGAAATATCTAAAATATCTGAACCGAGGGAAATTCCTAAAAAGTTTAATCACAATATAACAAATACAAATCAATATAAAAGAAACAAATACCAAGTTAAGTAAAATAGAAGATTTTATATTTGAAAGTAAGTTCCTAGGCATAGATAAAATTGTATGAGAAATAGCTACTGTAAGAATAAGGGCAATAGCCTCTTTAGTTCCAATTTTTGAATCATTCATATATATAATCCTTTCGCATTTTTAAAATTACTTTATTATTTTTTACTAAAAGAGGGAAAAATATACAGTGTTATTAAAATATTAAGTAATTTGTAATTAGATATAGTTTTTAATATTATTTTACTATTGCAAAACAAAAAAGTTAATCTTGTGATAAAAAGAAAATACATTTTAGAAAGAAATAATTTGAGTAAAATTTGGTTAAATATATATTAGTTATTGAAATAATATGTAATTTGTGATAATATGTATATATATAAAGTAAGTTTAGCCTACTAAAATTAGTAGAGAAGAAAGCAAGAGGAAAGTAGATATGGAAGTGCTTAGAACATCAAGAATTCATATAAGAGTCAAATATGATTTAGAAAGTATGAAAACAACTGGCAAGGTATATTCCGAAATTGAAAAGGAAGGAGAAGATATGTATGTAGGCGATGTTACAGAAGAAGTAGCAGGCACAGGAACTTTACATATTCTTCAGCAATTCAAAGATAAACAATACATAAAAGAAGACTTTGAATTACTAAAACCAGAGTTTGCCTCAATTGCAAATATGTGGGCAGCAAAAAGAGAATACACAAATATTAAAACCAAAAGAGGAATAATTAGCAAGGTACTGAAAAAGTAGCCAAAGAAATAGTGAATTGGAAAATAATTTTTCTGATTCACTATTTTTCATATAATAGGAAGTAGTGTATTTAAAGGTGAAAAGAAAGAGATTTTTCTTTATCTCTCATATTACTCCACGGATTATGTTGTGAGAATGATATATCGGGGTGGCTAATTTTATTTTGTCTAATGCTATTCATATTTTTGCATAATAAAAAGGAAAATTGATGTTACTTATATTATATGTGAAAAAATATAATATATTTGTGCTATTTAGTGAATAGTGAAAAATGAATAATGAATAGTGAATAATTACAAATGTGCTACTCTATTATTTTAGATTCTTCATTATTCACTATTCATTATTCAATGTGACTTGTTAAAGCCGCACATTTGGAGCGTTTTAGGAGGTTATTTGCGAAAAATATGCTCATTTTTCATAGTATTCCTCCCACATTTGGCTCAAAAAAATAATTCACTTATCAACTGTTGAAGTTAGTATAACATACTTTTAAAATTTTGTATATAAATTTAGAAAAGAATGGATACAGATAAAAATACCTTTCTATATCCATTCTACTAATTAGGATTCAGACAATCATCCTATCAGAAAGATTTGCATTGCTTTCTTTTCAT
>JAAVYV010000054.1 GCA_022791325.1 Clostridia bacterium | reverse complement strand
ATTTTATATTCTATAAATAAGTTAGTTTTTGACGGGCGATTGATAATCGCCCCTACATCTTTTTCATTTTTATTCCTATTTTATATTCTATAAATAAGTTAGTTTTTGGCGGGCGATTGATAATCGCCCCTACATCTTTTTTCAGGTTACCTCCTACTATATATATACAAGCAAAAAGAGCCTATCTTTTTTGATATGCCCCTTATTTACTTTTTCACTTATTCTTTTTGTTTTCTATATTTATTTTTGTTCTAAATATTCTGTTGCTATTACTAAATTGTTTAGTAACATTGCTATTGTCATTGGTCCTACTCCGACCTGGTACTGGTGTTATGTATGATGCTTTTTCTTGTACTTTTTCATAGTCTACATCTCCTACTATTTCTCCTGTTTCTAGCCTATTTATTCCTACATCTATTACTACTGCTCCTTGTTTTACCATATTTTCAGTTACATATTTTGGTTTTCCTATTGCTGAGATCAGTATGTCTGCTTTTTTTGTTATTTCTTCTACGTTTTTTGTTTTTGAATGACATATTGTTACTGTTGCATCTTTATTTAGTAAGCACTGTGCTAGCGGTTTTCCTACTATGTTACTTCTTCCTAAAATTACTACATTTGCTCCTTGTAATTGTATTTTATATTCTTCTAACATTTTTATTATTCCATATGGTGTACATGATATAAATGTTTGTTTATTTAGCACTAGCCTTCCTATATTTATTGGGTGAAAACCATCTACATCCTTTCTGTAATCTATTGTTTGAAATGCTTTGTATATGTCTAAATGTTTTGGAATTGGACTTTGAAGTAATATTCCATGGATATCTTTTTTTTCATTTAATGTTCTTATAAGTTCCAATAGCTCGTCCATTTTTATATTCTCATTTAGCATAAATTCTTCATATTCAATTCCTACTTCATTACATGCTTTACTTTTATTTTTTAGGTATATTTTTGATGCTTTATCTTCTCCTACCATTATTACTGCAAGTTTTGGTTTTATTCCTTTTTTGTTTAGTTCTTGTACTTTTTCTTTAACTTGCATTCTTATTTTTTTTGATAGTTCTTTTCCATTTATTATAATTGCCATTCTATTTGATATATACTAACTTTTAAAGTTAAATATTTCTTCCTTTCATTTAATTTTCAAGTTTTTTAACTTTCTTAATTTAAATTATTTTTCCCTTTTGTTTTTCTATTTTAATATTTTTTTTATTAATTGTCAACTGTTTTTTATGTAGCCTTGATAAATAAAATTTATCAAGGTCAAATAGTTAATTAGCATTTCTTTCTACAGCAAATAAGCATTATTATTCTTATGATAATTAACACTAGTAGTATAATAGCTATTGCTATAAATGCTCCTGCACCTAATAGTGCAAGTAAACCAGTAAGTGCTCCTAAGATTACACCTAAAATGAAGGCAAATAAAACTATTAGTACAAATAATATTATATCAATACAGCATTTTCTTTTTTTGCAGCATTCTTCTTCAAACATATTTGTCACCTCCTAATAGTATTTAAATAAATACTATTAATATATAATATGCTTGAATTACTGCTTGGTTAATATTTCTAGTCTTTAAATTTAATATTTTTGTCTAAATTTATTTTTCCTGCTCTAGTTATTTTGTCATAACCATATTTTTCTTTTAATGTATCTACTACTTTATCTAACTTGTTTTGCTTTTGAGATGTGTTATCAAATAGTGAAAGTTGTACTTCTTCTTTATTACTTAGTTTATCTACCCTTACTCCTATTAGCCTTACTGGTTCTTTTTTATATAACTCATATAATAATTTTTTTGCTTCTTCTATAATTATTTTTGTGTTATCTGTTGGCATCATTAGCTTTCTTTGATGTGAATATACTTTGAATTCATTTGTTTTTATTTGTACATTTACTACTTCTGCAAGCATATTATACGTTCTTAAACGGTATGTTACTTGTTCTACTAATGCTATTAAAACTTCTTCTATTTTTTCTATATTTGAATAGTCATATGGTAATGTTATTGAATTTCCTATTCCTTTTGGCTTTTCTTCTTCATATATAACTTCGCTATCGTCTATTCCATTTGCATATTCCCATATCATTTTTCCGTATTTTCCAAATGATTTTATCATATAGCTTTCTTCTTTTTGGCTTAAGTCTTTTATTGTTTTTATTCCCATTTTATATAGCTTTGGCAAGCTTTTCTTTCCTACCATAAATAGCTCTGATACTGGCAGACTCCACATTTTTGTTTCTATTTCTTCTTTAAATAATGTATGCACTCTATCTGGCTTTTGAAAGTCTGATGCCATTTTTGCTAAAAGTTTGTTATGTGCTACTCCTATATTTACAGTAAAGCCTAATTCTTCTTTTACTCTTTTATTTATTTCATATGCTATTTGTAATAGTGTTTTTCCTTTTGGTATATAACCTGTCATATCCATAAAACATTCGTCTATTGAAAAACGTTCTATTTTTTCTGTGTATTCTAATAATAAATTATATAATGCATTTGAATATTTTTTATATACACCAAAATCACTTTTATATATTTGCAGGCTTGGACATTTCTTTCTTGCAAAATATATTGGTTCTCCTGTTTGTATTCCTACTTTTTTTGCTAAATTACTTTTTGCTAATACTATTCCATGCCTATTGTCTTCATCTCCACCTATTATTGATGGAATTGTTCTTATATCTAAACTTTCTCCTTTTTTTAGCATTTCTACCGCTGTCCATGATAGAAATGCATTATTTACATCTACATGTAATATTTGTTTTTCCATACTCAACACCTGTATTAATTATAAACATTTGTTTTGTTTTTGTCAATATTTTTAAGTAAAAACAAGAATAAAATTTTCTTAAGAGACTTACCTACTTACGTGGATGACTTTCCTAAGAATAGAACAAAAGTGGCTTCGCCACGCGGGTCGCCGAAGGTGACGACCCCTACAAATGTAAAATCTATTTTTAAAAGTCGATTTTTCCTATTAAATAAAAAAAGAAAGATTTGGATGCGTCCAAATCTTTCCTTTTTTTACAGAACCTTATTTCTTTACGAATTATTTTATATATATATATCTGTGTCCCACATTGAATAGTCTTCATCATCCTCTTCAAGTGGCTCTAACCTTGGGGTTATTGCAAATAATGCATATACCGCCGCTACGTAAGCTGAAATTATTACAAATGAAATTACTCCTACTGTCACACATACTGCTTTTACTATTTTCCGCATTTTTCTTCCTCCTATTTTGTGAGTGAATACTTTTTATATAGTTAACATATTCATTTTACTATAGTTTTTCATTATTTGCAAGCTTTATTTAAATATTCTTTCAAATTCTACTTCTGTTATTGTTTCTTTTTGTAATAATGTTTGAGCTACCTCTTGTAATTTATCCATATGATTTGATATTATAGTTTGTGCTCTTAAGTATGCTGTGTCTAGTAGTATTTTTACTTCTGCTCCTATCGCATCTGCATATTTTTCTCCTAATAATTGTAGCTCATATGGATCTTTTTCTGTGTTTATTGATATTGTTCCTACTATATCACTCATTCCATATACTGTTACCATATCTTTTGCTATTTTTGTTGCTACTTCTAAGTCATTACTTGCCCCTGTCGAAATATCATTTAGTGCTATTTTTTCTGCTGCTCGTCCTCCAAGTAAAGCAATTAACCTTTCTTCCATTTCCGTTTTTGATATATAGTTTTTATCTTCATTTGTTTTATACATTGTATAGCCACCTGCCATACCTCTTGGTATTATTGATATTTCTTTTACTGGTTCTTGTGTTTCTAGATACCTACTTACTATTGCATGTCCTGCTTCATGGTATGCTGTTAGCCTCTTATCTTTTTCTGGTATTACTCTACTTACTTTTTGAAGTCCCACTGTTACTTTTTTGAAGGCTTCTTCTATATCTTCATTTTCTATCGCTTCATGATTATTTATTGTTGCTATTATCGCTGATTCATTTAATATGTTTGCTAGCTCTGCTCCTGTTAACCCTGCTGTGTCTTCTGCTATGCCTCTTAGTGTTACACCTTCTGCTAATTTTTTGTCTTTACTATGAATTTTTAATATTTCTTCTCTTCCTTTTAAGTCTGGTGCATTTATTGTTATTTGCCTATCAAATCTTCCTGGTCTCAGAAGTGCTTTATCTAACATTTCTGGTCTATTTGTTGCAGCTAATACTATTATTGTTTCTTCTGTGTCAAATCCATCCATTTCTACTAATAATTGGTTTAATGTTTGGTTATTTTCACTTTCTGCTCCATTTCCTGATGATCGTCTTGAACCTATTGCATCTATTTCGTCTATAAATACTATACATGGTGCTACTTTTCTTGCTTTTTCGAATAACTTTCTAACTCTTGATGCTCCAAGACCTGCAAACATTTCTATAAACTCTGAACCACTCATTGATATAAATGGAACTCCTGCTTCTCCTGCTATTGCTTTTGCAATTAGGGTTTTACCTGTTCCTGGTTTTCCATATAAAAGTACTCCTTTTGGAACTTTTGCACCCATTTTAGCAAATTTCTCTGGTTCCTTTAAAAACTGTACTATTTCAATCATTTCTTGCTTTTCTTCATCTAAACCTGCTACATCATCAAATTTTACTTTTTCTTTGCTAGTTTCAGCATCATATATTTTTCCTTTTTCTCCTAATCCTTGCATTTTAAATATCATTACAAATAATGCTACTATTACTATTGTTGGCAATAGTGCAAATATTGTTTCAGATATTTTTATAACTGCTGGTTGTGGCTTTTGGTTTAGTTTTATTTCATTTCCTTCTGATACTTTTTCTTGAACTAATTCTATAAATGCTTGTGTATTTGGTACTATAGATGTTTTCTTTTCTTCTTCACCCTTTACCTTTACTTTAAGCGATGTACTTCCTACTGTCATCTCTATTTCTTCTATTTCACCATCTGCCATTTTCTTAATTAAGTCTGTATATGCTAATTTATTTTCCTCATTTTTTGTATTTGATAACATGAAATATGCAGTAATCATAGCAAGTATTATTACTATAGCTGTTACTGCTATTCCTATTATCATATACTTATTATTCTTTTTGTTATTTTCTTTTTTATTGTCCATTTTGGTTTCCTTTCTCAAACCTAAGGTTTGTACTATTCATTAAGCAATTTCTTTGAAAAATGGATGAGATATGCTCTTACCTATAATTATTAATTTGGTATATGTTGAGCCTGCGAAGATAGCTCCCTACAAAATTCATTTTTAATTATGCATTTTCTCCTTGTGGCTCGGCTCCTACCTCTTTATTTTCTTCTTCTTTTTCTTGTAAGTTATCATCTTCTTTTTCTTTATCTTCTCTTTTTCTTTGCTCTTCTTCCTGTTCTTGTTCTTTTTGTTTTTGTAGTTCTGCTTTTACTCTTTTCTCTTCTTCTATTATTTTTGTTAATTCTTGTCCTCTTCTTATTAGGTCTGATTTTATCATTAATATTGCTGTAATAATATAAATATAAGTAACACCTATATACATTACATCAAAATATTTTATTTCAAAATTAAACAGTGCTTGTACTATTATATATAATAAGTTTAATAATATTGGTAATGTTAGTGCGTGTATTGCTAATTTTATCATTGCTACAAATTTTATTTGTAGCCTTAATATTAGTGCTGTAACATACCCTATTATTCCAAATATTAAACCATCGCAAAGTACACTAATTAAATATGCTATAAATAACCATATAAATGATATTATAAATATTCCTACATATAACATTGATAAATTTGTGCCTGTAAAGTAATTTATCATTTCTTGCTTTGTCATATTTCCTAGGTTATATATATTTGCAATTTTTTCATATTCATATTGTATTGTTCCTGCTCCAGTATTTATTATTACTTTATCTTTTAATATTATTGCACTTGTACTATATTTATTTGCTTCTTCTTTATAGCTTTGTATCTCATTTTCTGCTAGTTCGTTTGTATCTATTATAATTAGATTTAATATAGTGTTTGGATTAACTACTATTTTTTCTTTTGAATCTACTTTTAATTTATTATTTACAAATTCTATATTTGGTATTTCATTTTTAAAATATTCTATTCCATTATTTATATTTATAGATACTTTATATACTGATATAGCTGTTACTATAAAAGTAAATATCAGCATTAATTTTATTAAGTAACTAAGTACCTTGCTAAATGGTTTTACTGCCATTTCTGGATATTTTTCAAAATCTTTTATGCTACTTATTACTTTTTTTATAAAAGAATCTTCTTTAGTTTGCATTTGTTTTTCCTTTCTTTATTTTATAGAGGTTAGAAGTTGGAAGTTAGAGATTGGATTTTTAGGTAGTTTCTTCGAAGTATGAGTAAAATTAAAGTGCCTATTCTTTCCATTCATTTATTTAAGCCATTTCTTCGAAGTGTGGGCGATGCCATCATCGCCCCTACATCAAGTTATTGTTTACTTTTTTTGGTTTCAATGTTTTCTATTATTTATTTTTTTCTAATTTCTGTCCTTCTTTTGTGTCTTTGACTATATAACCTTTTTGATTAATTATATCTCTTATTTCATCTGATTTTGCCCAATCTTTATTTTCTCTTGCAATTTTTCTTTGTTCTAATAATTCTATAACTTCTTGTTCTATTTCTTCACTTTGCTGTTCTTTTGTATTTATTTTATCTATTCTAATTCCTAATACTGTATCAAATTTTTCTAGTAATTTTGCAATTTGCTCATTTTTCTTTTCATATTTTGCTACTTCCCATACAAAGCTCATTGCAAGTGGCATATTTAGGTCGTCATTTATTGCTTTGTGAAAATTCTCTTCTGCTTCTTTTAGTTTTTCCAAATCAGTACTTGTTAATTCATCATTTCCTTTTAAATTTATTTGGTAACTATTTCTTAATTTTTCTAATGATTTTGACGCAGATTCTATTCCTTCCCATGTAAAGTTTAATTTATTTCTATAATGACATGAATAACTAAATAGTTTGTATGATATTGGGTCATACCCTTTTTCCTTTATGTCTTTAATTAAATATGCATTTCCTAAACTTTTTGACATTTTTCCACCATCTATTAATAAATATTCTCCATGTATCCAATATTTTGCTGGTATTTTACCACATTTTCCTTTACTTTGTGCTATTTCATTTTCATGATGTGTTGGAACTAAGTCTATTCCTCCTGTGTGTATATCAAACTCATCTCCTAAATATTTTTGTCCCATTGCTGAACATTCAATATGCCATCCTGGATAGCTTAGTCCCCATGGACTATCCCATTTCATCAAATGATTTTCAGGTGCTTTTATCCAAAGTGCAAAATCTGATGGATTTCTCTTTTCTTCGTCTACTTCAACTCTTGCTCCTGCCTTTTGTTTATTTATATCTATATTTGATAAAATTGGGTATTTATCTAATTTTGATATATCAAAATATATTGCAGTACTAGTTTCATATGCATATCCATTTTGCACTAATCTTTTAACATATTCTAACATTTCGTTTATATGTTCTGTTGCTTTACATATAATTTCTGGTGTTTCGATGTTTAATTCTCCTAAGTCTTCAAAAAATAATTTAGTATAGTGCTCTGCTATTTGTAGTGGTGTTTTTTTCTCTTCTCTTGCTGATTTTAACATTTTATCTTCACCATCATCGCCATCTGATACTAGGTGCCCAACATCAGTAATATTCATTGCATGTTTTATTTTGTATCCATTATATTTAAGTACTCTTCTTAAAACATCTTGAAATATATTTGTTCTTATGTTACCTATTGTTGCATTTTTATATACTGTTGGACCACATGAATATATTCGTACCTCTTTTGAATCTATTGGTTCAAATTTGTCTTTTCTTTTGGTTAATGTGTTATATAGGTTTATATCCATTAATTTTGCCCCTTTCGTATAGGAGGTTGGAAGTTTGATGTTAGGAGTTGGAAACTTAGGTAATTTCTTCGAAGTATTTACCCTATTATATTCCAACTTCCAACTTCCAACTTCTAACTTCCATTTTTAACTTCTAACTTTGCATTGTATTTGTTATAACATTACTATTAACTGTATTTGTTGTAGTTGTGTTCGTATTTGTATTCGTTATTGTATTCTCATTTGGTTTTTCTGTAGTCTTTATTTTATTTACTGTTATTGTAACTACTGTTCCTTCATCTACTTTTGTTTTTTCTTCCTTGCTTTGTTTTAATACTATTCCATCACTTTTATTTTTATTTTCTTCATATACAATTTCTACTTTTAATTTTTTATCTTCTAACATTTTTTTTGCGTCTGCCATTTTCTTTCCTATTACATTTGGAACTTCTACTTGTATTTTTTCTGGTTCTTTATGCACATCACAGTTTTCTGTTGGTACTTTATATTTGTCGCCTTCTCTTGTTGTCCATAATTTTGTATTTTCTTTTGCTGGTTTTACTAGAAATGTTTTTTCTTCTGTCTCTGGACAATATTCATTTGCAATTTTCCCTGTTTCTTTACATATTTTTAGTTTTGTATGACCTTCACATGCTTTTGGTACAGTTCCTTTTGCAAAGTATTCTGTTTCTACCCTTGTGCAAGTTTCTGTTGCAACACAGCCTGAGTCTAAACATATTTTGGCTGTTACTACCCCTGCTGGTTTTGTGAAACGTTTACCTGGTAAGCTAGAATGTACACTTCTCATTATTTCTCCCCATAATTTTGCTGCTCCATTTCCACTAAATTTTGGTGTTTCTTGGTTATCAAAGCCAAACCAGCATGCTGCTGCATAATATGGTGTTATTCCACATAGCCATCTGTCTTTGTATTCATCTGTTGAACCTGTTTTTGCTCCTACTTCCATTCCTTTTATCCAACAAGTTGTTGCTGTTCCTCCAGCTCCTGTTACTGGCGCTGTTAGTATTTCTTTTAATATATATGAATTTTCTACGCTCATCATTCTTTTTGTTTCTTGCTTTGCTTCTAGTACAACATTACCGTCAGAATCTTCAACTTTTGTATAGAATGTTGGCTCTATATATACTCCATCATTTGCAACCATCGCATATGCTGCTCCCATTTGAAGTGGTGTTACACTTACTGCTCCTAATGCTAAAGATGAACCTATATCATCATCTCTTAATCCTGTAAAGTTCATATTTCTTAAAAATTCTGCACCTTTACTTGGTCCTAGCAATGTTAATATTTTTATATTAACTATATTTGATGAATGTTCTATCCCATGCCTTACAGTTAGTAAACCATTGTAACCACCTGAGTTATGTGGGTTATAATTTCCTTTAAAAGTTGTTGCTGAATCGTCAAATACTGTTGCTGCTGTAACTGTTCCTGTTTCTAATGCTGGTGCTACTGCAACTATTGGTTTTATAGATGAACCTGGATGTTTTGTACTTGTAGTTGCTCTATTTATTCCTGATGGGTTTGAATCTGTTCCTAAGCCTCCCATACATCCTACTACATAACCTGTTGTTGGTTCTATTATAACCATTGCTGATTGAGTATGTCCTTCATTTACTAATGTTCCATCTTTTTTCTTTTCTCTTCCTTTTACAATATATTTGTCTTTTGCATATTCTGCTTCCATAGTTTTTTGTATAGAAGTTATTTGTGTTGAATATATTGTGTAGCCATTATTTTCAATTATAAATTTTGCAGCATCATATTGTAAATTTTGTTCTTCCATTAATTGATTTATTGCTTGTTCTATTGCTGCTGCTGTATGGTATGAATATGATGTTGCTCCTGTTATTACTGTTCCTTCTTTAAAAGCTATACCTGTTTCAACTTCTTGAATCGCTGAATTATACGCTTCTTCTGTAAGTTCATAACCTAATCCTTGTGCTTCTTCTTTAAATTTTGCTAATACTACTTTTGTTTTATTTTTTATTTTTTCTATTTGTTTTTCTTCAGTACTAAATGGTTCATATGCATTTGGTGCTGGATTTATTGCAACTAAATATGCACTTTCAGCTAAGCTTAAATCTTTTACATTTTTACTAAAGTAATATTCTGAGGCTGTTCCTACACCATAATATGTTCCACCCATTAATATTTTATTTAGGTATAATTCTAATATTTCATTTTTTGATAAAACTTTTTCTACATTATATGCACGTGCCATTTCTCTTATTTTTCTTTCTACACCTGCTAAACCTGAATCTTCTTTATCATTGAAAGTATTTTTTACTAATTGCTGAGTTATTGTACTTCCTCCATATGATGAACTTCCTTTACCTAGTACAAATCCAACTGTTGCACCTATGGTTCTTTTTATATCTATTCCTTTATGTGCATAATACCTTTCATCTTCTAATGCTACAAACATTTTTGGTAAGTATTCTGGCATATCTTCTATTGAGACCCATTTTCTGTTTTCATCTCCTCTAACTGTTGCTACTATATTTCCTTCTGAATCCACTACTTTTGAGTTGAAGTTTTTTATAATTAGTTGTTCTCTTGAAACATTGTATTTAGAGCTTGAAAAAATTCCAATTACAACTGCTACTGCTATAATTGCAAGAATTACGAATAATATTATCATTCCTAATATTAACCTTTTCCATATTTTTTTGCTCTTTTTGTTTCCTTTTTTTGTTTTATATTGTTTTGTTTTTTCCATTTCTTCTACATTCTTTTTTGTATTTTTTTTCTTTCCTTTATTTGTACCCATTTTAAGTTCCTCCTTAGCACAAAATTGATAGGTACATTATATAATATATTGGTTAAAATTAAAAGGTTTTTTAAGAAAATTTTAAGAAAAAGATTTTCAAATATTACAAATAATTTTATGATTACATTATTTTACAAATTTGTATAAATCCGGTTGACACATTTACATAACTTTGTTATAATATATGAGTAACGTAAATTGATATTTTTTATAAGGAGGATTTTATATGATTCATTATGTACCTATTTGCATTATCCTTGCCATACTTGGCACCTTACTTGTAAACCCAACAATGTATTATCACTTTTTTAGCAGGCGGATTAACTACAAAAAGAAGTTAGCAGAATACGAAGAAAAAAAAGCAAAAGATCATTGGCTTAGTGCTCCAGAACGCAATATATTCTTTGAATTTCCTATTTTATTAATAATAGGTCAAAGTATTTGTTTCGTTATTATATTTGTATTTTGTATCTCGCTATTCTACTTTGGTGGTCCCATAGCAGTAAAATACTCTTTAATACCAGCTTATCTGTGGCTTCCTGCCTTATTTCAGTTTATAAATTTTCTTTGGTATGTAGGTGCATATAATGATACTTCGTTTGAAACCAGTATCTCTAATAGCATTTACAACACTTGTTTAATTTTGGCTGGAATTTTTGTTGTAATATCTATTGGCGTGGGCATTCATACTGATGTTTATAATTATCTTCACACCTATGAAGATGTCACATTCGTGGAAGAAACCCATAAAGAATACCCTACTGTAAACGAAACTACTTTAATACAGACGGCTAACTTAGCGACAGGTTCTACTGTATATTCTCCTATTTATAGGAATGGAAGTTGGATTTATCCTGTTGTTAATAATGATTCAAATGTAGCTTCTTCTGGCTATTTCGTATATTCTGCAGAAAATAACATTTCTTTTGTACCTAAGGATATTTCATATTCTCCTTGGCTTTCAACTGCTAATAATGTACAACGTCTATTAAGAAGGCGTGAGCCTTCTGCTGTATTTTGGGGAGATGTTAGCTTCCAAATCGAACCTGAAACTGGAGATATATACTTTGCTCAGTTCTATGGTGACTATGCTTGTTTCCGTGCAGGTAGAAAAGTAGAGGGTGTAATCCTTGTAAATGCATCGAACGGAAAGAGTATTCAGTATCCTATAACACTTATACCTGATTGGATTGATTGGGTTACAGGAGTTTCGTTTTAATTAAGATTTAATATTGTACTAAATTTTAATTTTTAACACAAAAATGCTAGGCTATTATTTTAGCCTAGCATTTTTGTGTTTTTTTCATTTTTATTTGGCGTAATCCACTACTCTTGTTTCTCTTATTACATTTACTTTTATTTGGCCTGGGTAATCCATTTCACCTTCTACTTTTTTAGCTACATCTCTTGCCATTATTGTCATTTCACTGTCTGTTATTTTTTCTGGTTTTACTATTATTCTTATTTCTCTACCTGCTTGTATTGCAAAAGATTTGTCTACTCCTTCAAATGAGTCTGCAATTTCTTCTAGTTGTTGTAACCTCTTTATATATGCCTCTAAGGTTTCTCTTCTTGCTCCTGGTCTTGATGCTGAAATTGCGTCAGCTGCTTGTACAAGTACTGCTTCTAAACTTAGTGGCTCTACATCCCCATGGTGTGCTTCTACTGCATTTATTACTGTTTCATTTTCTTTATATTTTTTAAGTATATCTACACCTATTTCTACGTGTGTTCCTTCCATATCATGGTCTAATGCTTTTCCTATATCGTGTAACAAACCTGCTCTTCTTGCTATTTTTGGGTCTAAATCTAGTTCTTCTGCCATTATTCTAGCTAAGTTTGATACTTCTACTGAATGGTTTAGCACATTTTGCCCATAGCTTGTCCTATATTTTAGTTTTCCTAATAGTTTTATGATGTCTGGATGAAGTCCTACAACTCCTGCTTCCATTGCTGCTCTTTCTCCTTCTTCTTTAATTGTTTGTTCTAGTTCTTCTCTTGATTTCTCAACCATTTCTTCTATTTTTGCTGGGTGAATTCTTCCATCATTTATTAGTTTTTCTAGTGCCATTTTTGCAATTTCTCTTCTTAATGGGTCAAAACCTGAAATTACTACTGCTTCTGGTGTATCATCTATTATTAGATCTATTCCTGTTAATGTTTCTAGTGTTTTTATGTTTCTTCCTTCTCTACCAATAATTCTTCCTTTCATATCATCATTTGGAAGTGATACTATTGATACTGTTGTTTCTGATGTATGGTCTGCTGCACATTTTTGAATTGCATAACCTATTATTTCTTTAGCACTTTTTTCTGCTGTTTCTTTAGTTTTTTGTTCCATTTCTTTTAATAGGTTCGCTTTTTCTATTGTAATTTGCTTTTCCATTTCTGATAAAATCATTTTTTTTGCTTCTTCTTGTGATAGTCTTGAAATTCTTTCTAGCTCTTCCATTTCTTTATTTTTTAATTCTTCTAATTCTTTACTTTTATTTTCATTTGCTTCTGTTTTTAATATTAGTTCTTTTTCTTTTCTTTCTAATGTGTTAATTTTGTTTTCAAGATTTTCTTCTTTTTGTATTAAACGATTTTCTTGTCTTTGTACTTCGCCTCTTCTTTCTCTAATCTCTTGATCTAGCTCTTTTCTTGAAGCCATTATTTCTTCTTGTGCTTTATAGATTTCTTCTTTCTTTCTATTTTCTGCTTCTTTGTTTGCTAGTTCTATTATCCTTTTAGCTTCATTTTCAGCACTTTTCATTTTTGATTCTGCTATTTTCTTCCTAATATATACACCTACAAATGTAAATATTACTGCTGAGATTAGAAATATGGCGATATTAATTATGATATCCATAATTTTACACCTCTTTCTTATTTAATTTTCAATGTACATAAATATATAATATATGTTTCTTATTTTTTAAAATATATTTTTGTCTCCTATTCTATTTTATATTTATTATTGCAAAGTGTCAAGTAGTTTGAAAAAAAAATCAGCTTTCGCTGATTTTTTTTAGTAACCTAATTCTTTTATCAATTTATTTATATTGTCTTTGTTTTTTATATCTACTTTTAAATATATTACGGTATT
Organism: Clostridia bacterium; assembly: GCA_022791325.1. GTDB lineage: Bacteria > Bacillota > Clostridia > TANB77 > CAG-508 > UMGS1663. Next base: position 23,246 of record JAAVYV010000054.1, on the reverse strand, counting down.
GTCTATTTTTGATAATAACATATATTGTTCATTTACTTTTAGTGTATATTTTGAGTAATTTTTTCCATCTACATCAGTCTCAATTGAATTATTATCTTTATAAGATTCAAATATTGCTTTATTAGTAGTATAGAACATTGTTGCATAATTTTCATCTAAAAGTTCGTAAAATTCTATTTGATAACTATAATCTCTATCTGACGCTACATAAGCTTCTTTTATATAGTCATATTCTTCGAACTGACTTTTTACATCTTGTGTAATGTATCTTTTTGATTGCATTCTACTAACAAACTCAGACGCTGTTATTACTTTTTTTTCTCTATTTAGTAACTTTATTACTCCAATACCTAACACTATAGCTACTAATAGTATTATAACTATTCCTATAATTATCTTTTTCTTTTTCTCCATTTCTATTTCTCCCCTATTTTTTTACTTTTCTGATTTTAACATAAATAATTGTTGTTATGGAATTCCTATAATTACATCTATCTTTATATCTATTTGTAGTCTTGTTCCTAGTACTATAAATTTATCTGCTTTTCCTACATTAATTTATAATTATATTATATTTTTAGTATAATATTTTTACATTTTATTTTCAATATTTTTTACTATTTGTATATAAAGTTTAATACTTTTGTAATGTGTTTGTAATATTCTTGTTTTTATATTTTATTTTGATGAATAATGAATAGTTAATAATGAATAATTAATAATTAGAAAAAAATAAATCAATTTAGCTTTTGCTAAATTGATTTATTTTTTTCTATGCCCTTGGGTGAGCTTTTTTATATACATTTTTTAGTCCGTCACTTTGAAATTGCATGTACACTTGTGTTGAAGATATATCTGAATGACCTAGCATTGTTTGGATTGCTTTTAGGTCTGCACCATTTTGCAATAAATGTGTTGCAAATGAATGTCTTAATACATGTGGTGTTATATCTTTTGTTATATGTGCTTGTTCTTTATAAAATTTTACTATTTTCCAGAAACCTTGTCTTGTTAGCCTTTGACCATTTATATTTACAAATAATGCTTTTACACTTTCATCTCTAATTAATACTGGTCTTGCTTCTTCTACATATTCCTTTAATGCTTTCAAAGACATTGTTCCTAATGGTATATTTCTTTCTTTAGAACCTGTTTTACAAGTTACATATCCTTCTTCTAAATTTACATTATCCATATTTAAAGAGATTATTTCTGTTACTCTCATTCCTGTAGCATATGCAAATTCTAACATTGCTTTATCCCTAGTTCCTTTTAAATCAACATCTTTTGGTTGATCTAATAACAATTCTACTTCTTGCGCTGTTAATACACTTGGTGCTCTTTTTTCTACCTTTGGTGATTGGATATTATTAGTTGGATCTTCTTTTGCCTTTTTATTTCTTAATAAAAATTGATAAAAAGACCTTATTGAAGCTAAATTTCTTGATACTGTTGATGCTTTTTTTCCTACTTCTTGTAAATGATTTAAATATTCTTTAATATCCGCTTCTTTTACCTTAGTATAGTTAATTTTGTTTTCATCTAAATATTTGTTATAATATACAATATCCCTTCTATATGATTGTAAAGTATTGTCTGATACTTTCTTATCGTTTTGAAGAAATTCTAAAAAAAGTTTTACTTGTTTTTCCATTATAAGCTCCCCTATTCCTATCTTTATTTTTTAACATTTACTTTAGCTTACGTAAACTGTATATGTTATATCAAATTAGTTTAAAATTGTAAAGAGTTTTTTGCAAAATTCTACATTTTTTTTATTTTTAATTTATTGCTAGCAATTTTAAAATCTACTGTAGTGGCTTAATCAGTAAGAAATACCTTATTTTATACAAACATCTTTATACATAAAGAAACTATATTGCTAGAGGCATACACTTCTATAAACGATGCACCCACCATTAAAACTGCTATAAAACTTGAAAAAATAGTATGTCTTACTATTTGTAATTTTACATTTTCTCTTCTTTTATCTTTTATTATAGACTTATATAATTTTATTCCACTAACTGCTAGAGCAATAATACAAGGTATTAATATTATATTTTGTAATAATAGTGAGCATGCACTAAATAAAATACCTTTCCACATTGTATATGTAATCATTATTGAAGAAACTGTATAACCTAGGCAAAAACCTCTAAGTCCTATTATTATATAAACAATAGGTATCCCTATAACAGTTGAGCCTATAAACCATAAAGAAATAGCAAGTATTAAGTTACTTATTATAGAATTCTTAAGTAAGTTACCTATATCTATTTTATAATCGGTATTTAAAGCTTGCGTAAAATTCCCTAAATATTGTGTTATTTGCATTTTTTGATTTTCATCTACATTATTTATAAACATTACTCCAATTATAGTTCCTATTAAAAAAAATATACACACTGACAAATATTCCTTAATATTTTTTCTAATATGTTCCCTTATTAAATCTAGTATTTTAAAATTTCTTTTCTCTTGTTTCCTCATAAACTTTCTCCTTTTTTATATTTTTATTTCGCACTTTCTACATAATGTGTATTCCATAAAGAAAGTTTTTAGAACAAAAATTTAAAACAAAAAATATGGGTTAAAAAACAAAGGGGCTGTAAAAAAAGAGTGTCAAATGGGACGGGGGATATTGACACACTTTATCTTTTAAAGATGTGTCAATACCCCCCGTCCCATTTGACACTCTTTTTTTACAGCCCCTTTGGATTTTTTTATCCTATCCCTTTTGTTTCCATTTGACGCGCCCCAATTCTTTCTTATTTCACTTTGCCATCTTTCAATTCTAATATTTTATCTACATTCTGTATTGTAGCTAACCTATGTGCTATTATTATTACTGTACTTTTTTCTGATATTTTATCTATTATACTTTGTATCATTTTTTCTGTTCTTAAGTCTACATTAGAAGTTGGCTCATCAAATATGTAAATATTTGCCTCGTGAATTATTGCTCTTATAAATGCTATAATTTGTAGTTCTCCTTTTGACAGTCGGTTTATATTTATTACTTCATCTAGCCCATTTTCTAACCTTTTTAATAAAGGCATTGCTCCTATTTTTTTCATTATATCTAATATTTTTTCATCTGGTATATTTTGCATTTCTAGTAAAATGTTATTTCTTAATGTATCTTTAAGAACATATGTATTTTGTGAAATATATGTAATATTTTCTCTAATTGATTTTATTGATATTTCTTCTATTTGATGTCCATCTACTAATACTTTTCCTTGTTTTATTGGATATAGCCTCATTAATATTGATGATAATGTTGTTTTTCCTGCTCCTGTTTTACCTATTATAGCTACTTTTTCTCCTTCTTTTATTTCAAAGGAAACTCCTTTTAGTATTTCCTTATTTTCATATGCAAATGTGACATCTTCAAATTTTATATTTCCTCTTAATTTACTAATATGTAACCCTTTTTCGATATCTTCTTTTTCTTTTATTTTTAATATTGTATCTATTCTTTCTAATGAGACTTGTGCATTTTGTATTTCTTCTATTTGCTCAAACATTTCTTTTAAAGGTGAAAAACATTGCTTTATATAGTAAAGAAATATATATACTGTTCCTAATGATATTCCTGTTTGTATATTTAATACATAATATAATATTGCATACATTCCGACTGACTCTAAGAATACTCCTACTGGCCATAAAAGTGTATTAACATTAATATATTTCTTTCTATTTTCTAATTCTTCATCTAATAATTTGTCTACTTTTTCTATGTTTTTCTTTTCTAATGAGAATAGCTTTGTTAATTTACTTTTATTATAGCTTTCTGAAAATTGCCTATTTTCTAAGTCTCTCTTTTTTATTGTTACTTTTTGTATTTTCTTTAATTTTCTTACTATAACATATGAATATATTGCTATTGATAAGATAGTTATAAAGCCTATAATTGCTAATTTAAAGCTAATTACAAACATAACAACAATTATAAATAGAATATGCATAATATCATTTAAAATAACAGGTATATTGTCTGAAAATAGTGTTTTTACATTTTCTGCATCTACTGTTAGTCTTGTGTATATATCTGAAGATGGAAATTTGTCAAAGTCTTTTAATTTCATTGTTAATACTTTGTTAAATATTTTGTCTCTAAGTTCGTTTAGCATATTATTTGATAGCCTGTTTGTTAATCTATTTTTTATAGCATGAACTATAACAATTGATATTCTTACAACAATATATATAACTGCTAAAATTGTTATAGTTTTAATTACTATATTAGTTGGAAATTGGTCTATTATTAGTTTTAGTAAATATGGTGCTATAACATTTAATATATTAATAACTACAATTAATAAAAATATTATAATTATTGCTTTTTTATTTTTTTTTATAATATTAGTCAATTCTCTCACCTGCCATTTCATATTCATACATTTCTTTATATAAATTATTTCTTTTTAGCAATTCTTCATGTGTTCCGTTATCTATAAATTTTCCATCTACCATTAAATAAATTTTATTTAATTTTGCTACATCTGTCACTTTATTTGCAACAAGTATCATTGTCTTATCTTGTTTGCTTATAATGTTTTTTAATATCTCTTTTCCTGTATTATGGTCTAATGCTGAAAAAACATCATCAAGAATAATAAAATCTCTATCTGCTATCATGTTTCTTGCTATTGCAATTCTTTGCTTTTGCCCTCCTGATAGCTTTGAGCCATTTTCTCCTACTACTTGTTCAAATTCATTTTCCATTTTAAATATATCTTCTAAAATGCACGCTCCACTAGTTGCCTCTATAATATCTTTTCCTTCATAATTATTTTCTAATGTTACATTATTTTTTATTGTGTCATTAACTATTGTTTCTTTTTGTAATATATAGCTAATGTTTCTAAATATACTATATTTATTAATTTCAGTTATATCTATATCATTAATAAATACTTGGTTTGGACTTATTGTATAAAATCCTGAAATAATATTCATTAGCGTTGTTTTACCGCTTCCAAACATTCCTATAATTCCTATTTTTTCATTTTTGTGAATTTCAAAATTAATGTCTTTAATTGCCTTCTTATTTGAATTTGGATATTGATAACTTAAATTTCTTACCTTTATAGTTTCAATTTTATCAATACTTTGTTTTCCTTTTTCAACATAAGTCTTAGTAGACATTATTTTATCAATTCTATTTACTGATTGTTTTAAATACACAATTCCATCTGTTATATGTTTTATTCTTCCTTTAAAACTTTTAAATATAGTACTTATAAATGTAGTAAATACTGATAAATCTCCTATTGTCATTTGATTATTTATTAGTAAAAATATTCCATATGTTATTGTCCATATATAGCATATTGCTTCTGCTATATTAACTGTATTATCAATTTTAATATCTATTTTTCCTACTTCATAATCTTTTTTCTTCATTTTATTATTTTCTTCTATAAATACTTGTTTTTGTTCTTTTTGATTATTATATAGTTTAATTAAAGTAAAATTGCTTGTATTTTGTTCAATTACCTTTGATACTTCTATATATTGCTTTCGTGCTTCTTCTACTTTAGTTTGTTTTTTCTTATATAATCTCCATACTACAAATAATGCTACTGGAATCGTTATAAATATTATTATAGCTAAATTAATATTTATTTTTTGTGCTGACATAACAATTGCAAGGATTGGTGTCACTAGCAAATCTACAATTGCTTGAAAAAAGTTTCCTAAGAATTTTCTTATAAATGGTATTTCTTTTGTTAAATATGCCATTTGTCTTCCTTTTTCTGTATTTTCGTAGTACTCTTCTTGTACATATTGTAACTTATGATAAGTTGCTTTTCTTAGTTTTGTATCTGTTGTTCTTGCTACAGTAAAATAGAAAAATCTTTTTAAAGTATGTGGAATAATAATAATGAAAGAATAAAACAAAAGCTTATATAGTTCTTTCATTATTTGTTCATTAGTTATTCCATTTTGCAATATCATATCTAAAATTGTACCTGTTATTTGTACAATCAATAGCATAATGTATAAAGTTATACTATGAAAAACCATACCTAATATATATAATGGCATGGTTGCTTTTAATTCATTTACTAAAATTTCACTATGTTTTGTGGTTTTCATTAGTTTTTCTCCTTGTAGAATTTTAAAAGGAAAGATTTGGGACACGTCAAAAACTTTCCCAATCAATATTCAATATTGCTCTTTAGTAATTTCTTCGAAGAGCGGGCGATTGCTAATCGCCCCTACAATTGTTTATAATCATTTATCTTAAAATATTTTTATTTCACTTTACCGTAAACTCCGCCGCCACCTACTTCTATTTTTGCATTTCCTGTTCTTGCTTCTTCTATTTTATTTGCTATTTTTTCTCCTACTACTGCTTCTATGTCGTCTTTTGATAGTTTGTGAAGTATTGTCATTTCTGTTCCAAATTTATTTAGTAATTTTTCTATTACTTTTTCACCTACTCCTGGTATAAACCCTAGTGGAACTTGGTATATGTATGGTGGCCTTGTTTGTGGGCTTTTTGTTTCTTTTTTATCTTTTATTAGTTCTATTCTGTCAAACACTCCAAAGGTTACTTTGTCGCTACCACATTTGGGACATATGGTTACTGGCTGTTTTGTTTCTATTGTGTTTTCGCAGTTGTCACAATATGTTCTATGGTATTTTCCTAGTTTTGGGTCTAATCCATAGTTTGCTACTACTTTTCTTCCTTCTTCATTTTTTAATGCTTTTACTACTTCTTTAAATGATATATCTTCTACTTGCAATTTATTGTATTCTCTTGCTATTTTTGGTAGTGAGTGTGCATCTGAATTTGTTACAAATGTTTTTATTTCTAATTCTGATATTGTATCTGCTAAAAATGTGTCTGAACTTAAACCTAGCTCTATTGCATATATTTTATCAAATTTTTCTTTGAATATTTGTTTCAAGCTGTCTGTGCAGTTTCCATAGTAACTTTTGTGTGGTGTAAATACATGAGCTGGTATTAGTATTCCATTGTATTTTTCTACTATATCTATTAATTCATATCCTGATAAGTCTGACCTTTGTGTACTTAGAGTTATATTTTTTATATGATGACTCATTTCCTCTGAAAAGCCTTTTATATCTTTTAAATGTGGAAAAAAACATACATTGTGTGCAGACCCTTTGTGTCCATTTCTTCCTATTTCTGAGGTCTCTACTTCGCTTCCTAATAATATACACACTTTATCTTTATATATTATTCCTCCATCTTCTATTTCATAAGCTTCACCTGTTTTTAGAAAGTTTTCTATGTCTTCTATTACATATGGTGATGCACAGTCTATAATTCCACATATTTGTATTCCTTTTCTGTCATAACATTCCTTTGCTATGTTTGCAAAGTTTAATGACCTTGCTGCTGTTATTTTTATCGGTTTTCCTTTTTCGCTTCTACCTATATGTATGTGTAAATCTGCAAATACTTCGTTCATTTTTTGTTTTCTCCTATTCTCTTATTTGTTTTAGTTTCGATTATTAAAATTTATGTTCTATATTAATTAAATGGTTGTTGGATATAAAGTAACTACTTCGAAGAAATTTTCTTATTTCCAATCTCTAACCTCTAACTTCTTTTTAATACTATTGTTTCTATTTCTTCTGGGTTTATTTTTATATCTTCTACATATTCCTCTTTTTCTTGTTTTGGGGAATCTTCAATTTTTTGTAGTGCTATTTTTATATCTCTTTCTGAGTTATAGCTATTTAATAAAGCTACTTTGGTTGTTCTTGATGTGTTAATTATTTTTGATAGATATTCTATCCCTCTATGTAGTCCTATATGTGCTTTTTGCATTTTTTCTACAAATTCTATAAATTGTTCTAAATAAACATTAGGCTTACCTTTTAGGTTCCTGTATTCTAGTAATAATAATGCCTCATCTGGTTTGAATGCTATTCTATCAAACCTATCTAATATCATTCCTCCAAAATTATCTACTAATTCTAATATATCACTTTCTTTTTCTCGAGGTTCACTTTTGGTATATCTATTTACTTCTTCACATATTTTACAAAATCTTTTTGAAAAACCTAAGTTTTCTAAATATTTAGCACCTTCTTGTGCATAGGATTTTACTTTGCTTATATCTGTAAAATTACTTGGTTTTCTGCAGTCACATAGCAAACTTGCTGTTATTACAATATTTTTGTTTATATCTTTTATATCCATTACATCTATAAATAGTTTTACAAGCTCTGTTTTTAATATAACAGTTTTATCAAAAAATACATTTCCTTTCTTCTCTAAGTAATACATTATTTCCATTTTTCGAATCCAATCTTGTTCATTTAAAATATAATTTGCAAATGTTTCCTCCATTAGTTTACCTCCAACATTTTTTTACATTATATTTCATAAATTTCTTTTATTCAATGTTTGTTATATAAATGATATTTAATTGTAATAATGTTGTAATAATATAATTTGCCTATAAAAAAACACCTTAAACTATTTATTTCTAAGCATATTTTATAATAATTGCTTTAAAATTTATATAGTTTAAGGTATTTTTTATACCTTATAGTAATAAAAATTATAATTTATTATATAACGTTTCTACTATTTCTCTAATTACAACTGCTTTTTGCTCTTTTCGTTTCATATCTTCAACTTTAAGTTTGCGAACAATTACTGTACCTTCATTGTTTATAGCATACCATACATTTCCAACTTCTCCACTCGGATTTTGTGGGTCTATTCTTCCTAATTGACCTGTTATACCAATTCCAATGTTAGCTTGTGCCTTTTTACTTACTGCTGTTGCCATTGCGACTGCAGTTTCTGCACTATACACAGTATATTCTTCAATTACTTCCTTTGGAACCCCAAGTTCTATTTTTGCCTCATTGCAGTATGTAACGTAACTTTTCTTTAATACTTCTGAAGCTCCTGATATATTTGTTATTTCGCTTGCTAAGCCACCTCCTGTACAGCTTTCCATTGTAGCAATTGTTTTTTTATCTTTTGCTAGTTTTTTTACTAATACTTCTAATTTTTCTTCTGTATCCATTTTTTCCAAATACCTTTCTTCTATTATAGGCATAATATTTTTACCCCTTGACAATATACCTTTACTTACTATTTCTTTTATACTATCGTTCATTACTTGAAACTCATATGTTATATTACTTTTAGTTTCAAAAATTATTAATACTAACATATTGCTATTAGTTTCTTTTACAGTAGCTTTAAGTGTGTTTAACCATTCTTGTAATTGTTCTTTTGATGGCATTCCATATAATTGCAAATATGCTGAACCCACTTTACTTCCTACATAATTATACCACTTTTGCCCATTTGAAATAATTTGTTTTGTATTAAGTGTATCTATTGGTGTTAGGCATAAGCCTTGTTTTTCTAAGTAGTTATAGTCTAATTTATATTCTTTTGCAAGTCTTTTTGCCTGTTCTACTTCTTCTTTAACTGTTTTGCTACTTCTAAATGAAATGGTATCTACCATCATTGCAACAATAATCATCTTCGCTTCCATTTTTGTTATTGGAAAGTTTACTGCTTGCATTATTTCATAAATCATATAAGCAGTTGCACATGAGTTTTTCACATACATGAAGTCATAACCCTTTTCTTGCTTTGTTGGATGATGATCAATTATTCCAAGTACATTTCCTTTATGTATGGTTTCATAATGATCTACTAAAAATAAATTTCTATTTTCTTCTTCTTTTCCCTGCCATTTTTTTAGATCTATACCTATTAGTTCTTTAACGATATAATATGCTTCATCTTCTTTTACTTCTTCAAGAATTTTAAATTCGTTTTCAATGTTTAAAAAATTTAATAATTTTGATAGTAGTATTCCTGCTAATGCTGAATCTACATCAATATTATCATGCCCTATAATTGTTACTTTTTTACCTTTTAAAGTATTTGTTAACTGATTTTCTAATGAATTAATGCCATTTGTCATTTTCATTTTAGAAATCTCCTTTCTTATGTTTGTGAATTTGTAAAATATTACTTTTCTATATAAAATTTTTTATTATTATAACATTATGTTTAATTTATGTCAATTTTATTTTTTGTATTGACTTTTACCAGTTTGTTGTGTATTATTATATATATTTTATAAAAGTTATTTTTTATAACGTTAAATTTGGAGGTTTTATAATGTCAAATTTTTTTAGGATAGTTTCAATTACATTTATTGTTCTACTTTTTATATGTAGTTTTTCTTTTGCAACTGATATAAATATGAATCTTTCAGAAGAAAATCCTAGTAATTCTATAAGAAATGAGAATGCAAATAGCAATAACCGAAATACAAATGTCAATAATTCAGAAACTTCTACCAACTCTGGAAATCATTCCACTAAAATAAGTAATGCTTCCACAGTTTCTACTAATGATGGCCTAAATTTTTCTAATATTTTAAATATTTTATTAATTGTTGTAGGTGTTGTTCTAATTTTATTATCAATAGCTATTTTAATAAGATTACACAGTTAATTAAAAAAAGTGTGTCAAAATGGATGTAGGAATTGATACACTTTTTTTGCATTCCTTCTATTCTTAATAAAGTTATATTTCATAATATTACGTTTCCTTTTTTAAATTTTATTTTTGTTTTTCTTATTATTTCTACATTTTTCGATATTAAAACCAAGAAATTTTTTGAAGTTACCTTTTAAGTGTATATTTTATTTATATTTTTTTATACTAATTATTGAAAGTTTAAATTTTATAAACTAAAAATTTAAAATATATAAGGAGGTTACTATGAAAAAGAAAATTTATATATCTATAATTGCTATAATTGCTATCACTCTATTCTCATTTTCATATACTTTTGCTAACAATGATATTACAGCTGTTGATGGTATTAGAAATGTCGTTGGCGGAGCTGAAAATGTTGTAGAAGATGCTGGAAGAGGTATAGTAGATGGAATGCGAAATATAACATCTAATGGCGAAAATGCTATGGGCAATGTAACTCGTGATATTGGTAATACAATGCAAAATGCAGGAAATGGTATATCTGGAAGCTTAACTACCGATAATAATAATTATAATGCTACAAGAACTACCACAAGAAGTGCTGTAGATGCTGGTGAAGGAACTTTTCTTGGTATGAATAGCACAATGTGGACTTGGCTTATAATGGCTGTTGTTGGTATAGCTATTGTTGCACTTGTTTGGATGTATGCTAAACAAAATAATAATAACAATTCTTATAATGATTAATATTGTAAACAGGAAGTTGGAAGTTGAAATTTGGAAATAACTTTTATATTTTTCAATTTTACTTTCAACTTTTTCTTTTATTATGTGCTTTTTTGTGTTATACTATGTACAATAATGTTTAATTAATATATAAAGAGAGGTACATATATATGTCTAATTTAATTGCTAAAAATCCTGTTGCTAGGCACAATTATAATATTAATGATACTATTGAGGCTGGTATCGTTTTAACAGGAACTGAAATAAAATCTATTAGAAATGGTAGAGTTAATTTAAAAGATAGTTATGCTAGTATTCAAAATGGTGAAGTTTTTATCCATTCTATGCATATTAGCCCATATGAACATGGTAATATTTTTAATAAAGACCCATTAAGAGATAGAAAATTACTTTTAAATAAAAATGAAATTAGAAGACTAGTTGGCTTAATAAAACAAAAAGGCTATACTTTAGTTCCTATTAGTTTGTATTTTAAAGGTAGCTTTGTTAAGGTTGAACTTGGTATCGGTACAGGTAAAAAGCTTTATGATAAGCGTGAAGATTTAAAGAAAAAAGATGCAGAAATGTATATGAAAAGACACATATAATTTATAAGTTAACCCAACTCAACTACAACTACCACAAAAAGACCAGGTTATTTTGGGGTAGTTGAGTTGTAGTTGGGTAAATAATTCTTATGCTATTTCAAAATCAATCTGCCTAGTTATTTTGTCTGCATGAATTACTCTTATTTTTACTTTGTCTCCTATTTTATATGTTGTTTTTGTTTTTTCTCCTGTTAAAGTTTTTCTGTTTTCGTCATATATAAAATATTCGTCGCCTAAGTTTTCAAACCTTATTAGTCCTTCTACTGTACTTTCTAGTTCTACAAACATTCCAAATGATGTTATGCTAGATACTATTCCTGGATATTCTTCTCCTATTTTATCTTGCATAAATTCCGCTTTTTTAATATCGTTTGCTTCCCTTTCTACTTTTTGTGCTACTTTTTCTCTTTCTGATGATTGGCTTGCATAGTTTGCACTTTGCTCATTATATTTTTCAAGTGTTTCTTCTTTTACATTATAGTTGTCTTCTAAATATTTTGAAATTACCCTATGAATAAATAAGTCTGGATACCTTCTTATTGGTGAAGTGAAATGACAGTAATATTTACTTGCTATTCCAAAGTGCCCTTTATTTTCACTTTCATACCTTGCTACTTTTAATGTTCTTAATATTAAAGTAGATATTACTCTTTCTTCTTCTTTTCCTTTTATATCTTCTAATACTTCTGCAAATGCTTTTGGGTGAATATTTTCTTTACTTCCTTTAATTTTATAACCAAAATTATATAGGAATTTGTTTAATTCTAAAATTTTATCTTCATCTGGTTCTTCATGTACCCTATATATAAAAGGTGCTTCTAGCCAGTAGAAAGTTTCAGCTACTGTTTCATTTGCTGTAAGCATAAATTGTTCTATTATTTCATTTGCAAATGTGAGTTCATATTTTTTTACATCTATTGCAAAACCATCTTTATCTAAAACTATTTTTGTTTCTGGAATATCCAAATTTAAACTTCCTTGTTTTTCTCTTCTTTGTTTTAATATTTTTGCAAGCTCTTCCATTTGTTTAAAATGTTCAAAATATGGTTTGCATTCTTTTAATAGTTTTAAGTCTTTTTCTAATTTGCTTATTTTTTCTTTTGCTTCATTTGCGTTTTCTATTTTCTCTTTGCTTTTTTCATTATTTGCACTTTCTTCCATTTTATCATTATTTACATATTTTAAAATAGTAGCAATTTCATTATAACTCATTCTTCTAGTAACTTTTATAACACTTTTTTTAATTTCAGAAGATACAACTTGTCCTTCTTTATTAATTTCCATTATAACTGAAAGTGTTAGTCTATCTTTCTTTTGGTTTAAACTACAAATTCCATTTGAAAGTTCTCGTGGAAGCATTGGTATTACTCTATCTAACATATATATACTTGTTCCTCTTATAATAGCTTCTTTATCTAACTTAGAGCCTTCTTTTACATAGTGGCTTACATCTGCTATATGAACACCTAACTCATAATTACCATTATCTAATTTTTTTACATTAACTGCATCATCTAAGTCTTTTGCATCTTCCCCATCTATTGTAAAAATTTCTTTATCACGTAAGTCTAATCTGTCTTTAATATCTTTCTCAATATCCTCTTCTTTATAGCTTTTTGCTTCTTCTATGACTAGCTCTTGAAATTCATATGGTAGTTTGTAGTCTTTAATTAATGAAAGCATATCGACACCTGCTTCATTAATATTTCCTAATACTTCTATTACTTTACCTTCTGCATTTTTCCCGTTTTCTGGATATTTAGTTATTTTAACCAATACTTTACTATCATTACGTGCTTTTCCAAAATTCTTTTTAGATATAAAAATGTCAGTTCCTAGTCTTCTATCATCTGGAACAACAAAACCGTAATTTCTACTATTTACAAAAACACCTACTACTGTATCTTTGTCTCTAGTTAATATTTTAATAATTCTACCTTCTATGCTATGACCACTTTCTTTTTCGTTTTCTAATATTTCTATAAGAACAGTATCACCATTTAGAGCATTTTTTGTATGATTTTTAGAAATGTATATTTCTTCTTCCCTTCCTTGGATTTTTGCAAAACCAAAGCCTTTCTCATTTGCTCTAAAAACACCTGTTATATATCTATTAGAATCAATTAAACTATATTTAGATTTTCTATTTTTCTGGATTTTATATTCTTCCTCTAGTTTTTTAAGTACTTCACTAAAACTTGAATACTCTGTTTTAGGAACACACAAAATACTAGCTATTTCTTTAGCCTTCATAGGCACATAGCTTTCTTCTGACATAAAATCTAAAATTAATTTTTCTTTATCTTCCATTTACTTTCTCCTTAACTATAAATAAAATTGTATTGTAATAATTCATACTGTAGGGGCGATTATCAATTGCCCGTTCTTCGAAGAATTTGCTTAAATATTATTTTTATAGCAATTTCGTTGGAGTCACGGGCGATTTATAATCGCCCCTACATATAAATTTAATTTCACATTATATCAAAAAGGGCGTAATTCGGTAATTCTAATGGGTATTCCTTACCGATTAAGCCCCTACATCAAATTCTTAGAATTTGTACTTTTATTATTCACTATAAACATAGATTTCCCTCTTGAAATAATATATTTATTTTATTACATATAATATTCCTAATACAATTGCTAACACTACAAATGCTATTCCTAGTGTTATTGTTAATTTTTTTATTCTTCCTTCTTTTGTTCTACCTTTATTTTTTTCATAAAAATTATTTGTTGAAGAACCTGTAATTGTTCCTGAGGCACCATCATTATCCTTTGTTTGCATAGTTGCTACTATTATTAGTGCTATACAAACTATTAAATATATTACTAATACTATGTTTCTCACTACTACCATTTTTTATACACTCTCCTTTGTTTTTTCTTAACATATAGTATTCTAACATATATGTTTTTAAATTGCAATTAGTTTTTTAAAAATTTTCTACTTGTTTGTGTTCTTTGGCTACAATTCACAGCTAATATTAAATATAGATGCAGGAGCAGTTCCACCATTGTCTGGTCTCCAACGAATTTACTTAATTATAATATGGGTAATTTCTTCGAAGAACAGACAGCATCGACACTGTTCCTACATCATAAAATATATTTTATCCTGTAAATAATAACTATTCTTTATAAATTATACATTAAAAGATAGCAGTTTGTTGACTGCTATCTTCCATTCTATATTATTCTCAAATATTTATAGTAAAAAAATCCAAATATACATCCAATACTAAAACCTATAAAAATACAAAAGAGCATTCCATCAAATTCTACTGCATCCATATTTTCAATTTCGAATGAGTCTAAGTGTGCTTCTTTGCCTTCTATTACATATTCTGCTGTAATTGTATGGTTCTGTTCTATTTGACCAATTATACTAATCCGGCTAGTATCTTTTGGATCTGAATCTAACATGTATCCATCAGGTAGTTTGTACCCTGGACCTTCAGTTACTATTTCATTTGCAATCTCATTTAGCTTTTTTAATTCGTTTGCAGTTGTTTTGGTAGTTGCACAGCCTGTTAAAAACATAGCCATCAATAGAAACGATAAAAACAAAATTATTTTCTTTTTCATCCGTTTTCCCTCCATATTGTATAATACTGGTTAACAAGTTGATTTTATTATAACATTTCTTCTTGGTTTTTTCAATAGTTTTACATAATTTTATATTGTGAGAAGTTGATTTTTTTTCATAATTCTTTTATAATTATTCAAGATTATAAAATTAGTTTATAATTTGAAATAATAAAGAATACAAAAGTTAAATTTTATTTTTTTAATTTTTGTTATGTTAGGAGATTTTTATGCAAGTTTTAAATGTTGAAAAAGATTATGATGGTAAAAACTTAAATTCTTATTTATTATATAAATTCCCTTATTTAAAACAGAGTACTTTATATAAGGCTCTTAGAAAGAAGGATATTAGGGTTAATGGCTCCCGAGTTAATAATAATGTTATTATTCATTTTTCTGATGAGGTAAAAGTTTTTATTAGTGATGAGTTTTTATTTACTCCTGATACATTTAGTAGCTCCTATGGCACAAATATGGTATTAGATATTGTTTTTGAAGATGATAATATTCTTGTTATTAATAAACCAGCAGGTATCGAAGTTACTGGTAGTAATTCCCTTACTACTGAATGTGAAAAATATGTTCAAGGTTTTGTTAAACCTTGCCATAGGCTAGATAGAAATACTTCTCGGGCTTGTTCTTATAGCTAAAAATGAGCAGGCTCTTCAAATTTTACTTGAGAAGTTTAAAAATAGAGAAATTGATAAATATTATACTGCTACTGTTTATGGAATTTTACCTAAAAAGCAAGCTAGGTTAGAAGCGTATTTGTTTAAGGATAGTAAAAAGTCTTTGGTTTATATTTCAGATATTCCAAAGAAAGGTTACCAAAAAATTATTACTTCATATAAGGTTATAAGTGAAGATAAAAAAAATAATACATCTATTTTAGATATTAAACTTGAAACAGGTAGAACTCACCAAATACGTGCTCACCTTGCCCATATAGGTTTTCCTATTATTGGTGATGGAAAATATGGAATAAATGAGATTAATAAAAGATTTCATCAAAAGTACCAAATGCTTTGTAGTTATAAATTAAAATTTAATTTTAGTAGTGATAGTGGATTTCTAGAATATTTAGATAAAAAGGAAATATCTATTAATAAAATATAGTGACTAATACAATTTTAAGTAAAAATAGTGTCCTTTCTTATAATAGAACAAGTGTAGTTTCGCTACACTTGCACTTTTCAATTTGCAACAGTAATTTTTTATTACTGTAGGATACAATCCACTAAGTTCTCTCGTTCTTGGAAAGTTTTGCTATATTGTAATTTCTTAGTATACAAAAAAGTTGTAGGGGTATTATCCCCTACAACTTCGTTTCCTTTTTATACTGGAATCAACTCAATTTTTTTATCAAGCTGGTACTCCCAGTACTGCTGGTTCTGCCCCTCGATGACGCTCTGGGTCTGCTCTGATACTACCAGCTTAATTGCTGGTACATGTTTCAGCTTCTTGGTATTAAATATACCATAATATCCTGTCGGCTCACCGTTGGCTTTTACTGCTGGCAAAACCTTAATGTCTTCACCGATGTCCTGAGCGATCTGTGCGTTTTTGATCTTGACAGCTTTGGCGGTTTTTCCATTGAGCACCTTTTCCAAGTACTCCCTGTTCACTTTTGTAGAAGCACTCTTTGCCTGCTCTACCTTCCGCATTACAGTTTTCTTGGCTTCTACTGCCGTTTCTACTGTCTTACGACTTGGCACTGTGACTTTCATTTGACCAGTACAGATGTACAAGTCCTTAGTGTTGGCCACCTGCCGAAATACAGGTAATGTGACTGCATCCTCTTCGTAAACTTCTGGGTTCCAAAAACGGCATTTGCCGTCCTCAACCTTGTAGGCAAGTCCCAACTCCTGCAAAATCTCCTCGTATTTTGCAGCTACACATGGTAACCACCGCTTAAAGTTCACCTGCTGATCTTTTCTGTTCTGAAGCACATAATTTCTTGGAAGTGCTTCTTTTCTCATGGTTGCGTTCTTGGCTACTATGTTCTTGTTCATCATATTGATATCCTCCTTATAGGAAACCTTGTTAAATGTTCTACATTTATATAATAACATATTATGTCAATTTTTGCAACCTTTTTTTAAAATTTTTCCATTTTTCTTTATGCTTTCCTATTTACTACTATAATTTATATTCGTATATATTACATACATTTGTAGTCTTTTATACTATTTATACCAGTCTTTTAGTAATAAAATCATATATATTTAAGGATTTTTCTATATAGTAATTATAGTTTTTAAAATTAACTTTATTTTTAGTATACGTGTATTCATATTATGAGTTTCAAGGTATCATATTGTTTATATACAACTAAAAATGGCAAGTCATTACGACTTACCATTTTGTTTTTTGCTTAAGGATAACTTATATAAATTTAATCCTTCTTCCACCTCCTAAAAGGTACTCCCATTCCTCTCTGTTCCTACCTTTGCTTCCAATTGCTGTTCCTCTGACTTTGCCCTCTTCAGCAACTACCTGAATGAAGATGTTGTTTTCCACCTGCTCCATATCAAATACTCCGTAAAGCTTAGTGGGCTTGCGTTCTTCTGTACCGTCCTCAGCCACTTTAACAGAATATGCCTGCAACATCTTGATCCTTCCGCCATCTTTGCCTTCAAGTTCAATCTCTTTCTTGTCGATGTTTATATACTTCACAATGCCCATATTACCGGCAAGGTCCTGCTTAGCAGTTATATATCTGACTGCATTCTTCAGTGCATTTGCCTTTTTCACTGTTTCAAGGGTCACTGCATTGTGCGCAGAAACCTCGCCTGTAAAAATGTAACTGTCTTCGCTCCCCTGTAACTTAGTGTATACAGGAAGCTTCTCTTTTTCGTACACTTCAGAATCATAGTATTCGCAGATTTCATAGTCTTTGTCTGCCTCGTACTTATTTGGTACTGTAACAACGTTGCAGCCAATGCCCGCTTCTCTCAATGCATCTGCATACTTTGCATCCACATATGGTAACTTACGTTCAATTTCCTTTCCGCCTTTGGCTACCAAGATGAAATCCTTTCCTTCACAGATCCAGCACATAGGAAGCCGATTTCTTCTCACTGCCTTGATGCCCATTTTGTTTCTTACATTTTTGGTTGCTTTTGTTGTCTTAGTTGTCATGGTGTTTCCTCCTTATAAAGGTGTTAAAAATATTTAATTGTTCCTATGTTTCTATATTACCACATTATGTTAATTTTTACAATACTTTTTTAAATTTTTTTCATTTTTGTGTGTTTCAATTGTTACAGTTCACAGCCTGTTTGCTATACACTAGCGCGAAGGGGTTAATATATTTTATTTTTGTAATGAAAACTTAGGCAGCCCGCAGATCGCGGGGGAATACCCCTTGTCTTGGAGGGCGTAATGGAAAAAATAAAATATATTAACCCCTGGGAGCGGACTTTAAACGATAAACTGTGAATTGTAACTTTCAATTCACAGTCAAAAATATTTCCAAAAAATTGTAACTTTTTTATTCATCTTTTGCTGTATTTATTTTTAGTAATTTGAATATTTCTACTATTACTAATGGTGCAAATACTAAAACTATTACTTCTATTACATTTCCTATTGGAAGTATTGGTATACTAAATATATGTCTTAATGCTGGTATAAGTAGTATTATTAACATTAGTATGGCAGATGCCCCTATTGCTAGTAATAATTTTTTGTTGCTGGTTATTCCTGTTTTAAATATTGACTTTTTGTTGTTTCTTATATTAAATACGTGTACTAGTTCTGATAGCGCTAATACTGTAAATGCCATTGCCTGACCTATTTCTACTTTTACTTCTTCTTTTGATACAAGTTGTGCTCCATTTTGAAGTAGTTCATTTATGTTTGATACTTCTACTGCTGATATTATTTTTCCTTCATATTCTAACATTGTTGGCAAGCTTTCTTCTGGAGTTGCTAAGCCTATTATAAAGGCAGATAGTGTAAGCACACCTATCATTACACCTTGATATACCACTCTAAATGTCATTCCTTTTGTAAATATTCCTTTTTTACTATTTATTGGTTTTCTTTCCATTATGTCTTTTTCTGCTGGGTCAAATGCTAGTGCTAGGGCTGGAAGTGAGTCTGTTACTAGGTTTATCCATAAAATGTGCACTGGAAGTAATACTTCTATTAGGTTTATATCTATTCCAAATGTTTTTCCAAGCCATGGTGTTATTAATATTGCTATAAATAATACTACTATTTCGCCTACATTACTTGATAGTAAGAATTGAATTGCTTTTAAGATGTTATCATATATACGCCTTCCTTCTTCTACTGCTGATACTACTGTAGCAAAGTTATCGTCTGTTAGTATTACATCTGATGCTTCTTTTGCTACATCTGTTCCTACCATTCCCATTGAGCAACCTATGTCTGCTGTTTTTAAGGCTGGGCTGTCATTTACTCCATCACCTGTCATTGCAACTATTTCTCCGTTTTTTTGCCATGCTTTTACTATTCTTACTTTGTGTTCTGGGCTTACTCTTGCATATACACTATATTTTCTTACATTTTGTTCTAACTCTTCATCAGTCATTTTTTCAAGTTCGCTACCTGTTATTGCTTCTTCTTCTTTTTCTAGTATTCCTAGTTTTTTGGCTATTGCTATTGCTGTTATTTTATGGTCTCCTGTAATCATTACAGTTTTTATTCCTGCTTTTTTACATTTTTCTACTGCTTTTTTTGCTTCTTCTCTTGGTGGATCTATCATTCCTGCCATTCCTACATATATTAGGTCTGTTTCTATGTTTTTCATTTCTTCTTTTGTTGGTTTATGATCTAATTCTTTATATCCAAATGCTAACACTCTTAATGCTTCTTTTGCCATTTCTTCATTTTTTTGTTCTATTTGCTTTTTATATTCATTTATATTTTCTTGTATTTTTCCATCTATTATATATGAGTTACATCTATTTAAAAGTTCATCTACTCCACCTTTTGTGTATACTAAATATTTATTTCCTATTTGGTGAACTGTTGTCATTAGCTTTCTTTCTGAATCAAATGGTAGTTCTTCTACTCTTTCAAATTGTTCATATATTGATGGTTCAAATGCTAGTTTAAAGCCCATATCTACTAATGCTGTTTCTGTTGGGTCTCCTGCTAAAGTGTTATTTGTTGTTATTTTTGTGTCATTGCAAAGCATTGCTATATGAACTAATCTTTCTAGGTCTGCTATTTTGGTTATGTCTGTTTCTGCCTTTTCTAATGTTTCTATGTCCATTAGTTCATTATCTGTATATATTTTTTGTACTGTCATTTTATTTTGCGTTAATGTTCCTGTTTTATCTGAACATATTACTGTGGCACTTCCTAGTGTTTCTACTGCTGGTAGTTTTTTTACTATTGCATTTTTCTTAACCATTTTTTGCACACCTATTGCTAAAACAATTGTTGATACTGCTGCCAAACCTTCTGGTATTGCTGCTACTGCTAAGCTTACTGCTGTCATAAACATATCTATTGGGTTTTTGCCATATAGTATTCCTATTACAAATATTATTGCACAAATTACTAGTGCTACTATTCCTAGTGTTTTTCCTAGTTGATTTAGCTTTCTTTGTAGAGGTGTTTCTACTTCCTGAGTTTCACTTAAAATTCCTGCTATTTTACCTACCTCAGTATTCATTCCTGTTTCTACAACTATTCCTTTTCCTCTTCCATATGTTATTAAACTTGAGGAAAATAGCATGTTGCTTCTGTCTCCTATGCCTATTTCCTTTTCTTCTATTACTTTAGTATCCTTTTCTACAGGTAACGACTCACCTGTTAATGAAGATTCTTGTGATTTTAAGTTTACTGCTTCTATTAGTCTTAAGTCTGCTGGTACATAGTCTCCTGTTTCTAAAACTACTATATCCCCTGGAACTAGCTTACTTGAGGCAATTACAGTTTGCATTCCATTTCTTATAACTTTTGCACTATGGCTACTTAATTTTTGCAAGGCTTCTAATGATTTTTCTGCTTTGTTTTCTTGTGCTACTCCTATTATTGCATTTACTATTACTACTATTAATATAATTATTGTATCTGTTATTCCTTCTTTCTGTGCTATTCCAACTCCCCCTGATACAAGTGCTGCTATTATTAATACTATTATCATGAAGTCTTTAAATTGTTCTAAGAATTTTACTACTATACTTTTCTTTTTCTTTTCTTCTAACTTGTTTTCGCCATATTTGTTTCTTTTTTCTTCTACTTGGCTTTCTTGTAAACCATCTTTTATATTAGTTTTTAGTTCTTCACATGTTTCTTCTATGCTCTTATTAAACCATCCTTTTTCCAAAATGATCCTCTCCTTTATATTTATTATATACAAAAAATAGACTTTTAAAGAATTTTTTACATTTTGAATGCACCTCCTTCTTTAAAAGTCTTGCTTACCATATAGGTTACTAACCAGATTTTTTGTTTCGCGATTGTTGATTAGTAGTTTATAAGCTACTCCCTTTTAAACTTTTTTTATCTTCTTAGGAAAGTCATCCACGTAAGTAGGTGAGTTTCCTTAGAAGATAGTTATGGAAGAATTAGATTTTCTTAGCGAAGAATGAGCTTAGAAAATATTATTCTTGTTTTTTATTCTATCATTTGTTTTTTTATTTTGCAATATTATTCTTGCACTTTTTTTATTTTTTGCTTATAATTAATTTGTTAAAATTTATTAAGGAGATTTTTTATGGAACATTGGAGTGTTGAGGATTATAAGAATTATTCAGATGGTAAGAAAATAAAAAAGAGCAAATATAGAGCTAATAAAGTTTCTATTGATGGTCATACTTTTGATAGCCAAAAAGAGGCTAATTATTATTGTGACCTAAAACTTAGATTACAGGCAAAAGAAATTAATGGTTTTTGTTTGCAACCTACTTTTATTTTGGCTCCTGGGCTTAAGTATAAAGCTGATTTTATTATTTTTCATAAAAATAACTCTACTGAAGTTATTGATGTAAAAGGTTTTAAAACTAAAGAATATATTGCTAAGAAAAAGGTTTTTGAAGACAAATTTAATTTAAAAATAACTGAAATCGAATAATTATAACTTAAAATAATGTACTATTTTAGTATATAAAAATAGGGTAAATTCTACACTGTATTGTTAAAATTTACTCTATTTTTTTAATGGATTATATACTAATTTTATAATTAATTTTTAATATAATATTTAGTTTTCTTTTTGTTCAGTTGCTTCTTCTATTATTTCTTCTATTTCTTCTGTTTCCACACTTACTGGTGTAGCTATTGGTGTACTTCCAAATGAAAATACTTTTTTGGCTGATTTTTGTTTTTCTTCAAATTTTTTGTAAAATTCTTCTTTTGCTTCTTTTAGTGTTTCTTCCATTGCATTAAACATTTCTTCTATGTCTTGTTTTGTAAAGTCATAGGTATTACTTCTTGCCATTGGCTCTAATATTTGTATATCATGTAATACATTATTTACTCTTTTACCTGCATTTTCTATAAATTTGTTTCTTTTTTCTTCGTTTACTTCTCTTTCCATTTCGTTTTTCTCTCCTTATTTTGTATTTTCTTATACCTTAAAATATCACAATTTTTTATAAATTTCAAATGTTTTTCAAAAATTCTTGAACAAATTGTTACTAGATAATGGTTTTAATGCAAAAATTATTGCAAACGTTGTAGGGGCGGCTATTAGCTCGTACGTAATTTACATTAAATTGAAATAATATATCCTAATCTAATACTTGATGAATATATATTTTTAGGGTAATTCCTTCGAAGTTATAGACGAGCATTGCTCGCCCCTACAAATTCTTTGTAGCAAAGCCTACGAAGAAAATTTCTTAAAAACTATT
>JAAVYV010000082.1 GCA_022791325.1 Clostridia bacterium | reverse complement strand
TGCCGCAGATGGACGCGGACAAGCTGCTTCAGTGCCTTGAGCGGTATGGGAACGGGTATCTGTACCAGAAGTGCGGGTATGTGCTGGAGCAGCTGCAGGAGTATGTGAAGTTGCCGGAGGCGTTCTACCGGGAGTGCCGGGAGCATTGTGCCAGTACTGTGCGGTATATGGTGAAGGGGGCGGAGGGGCTGGTCTACCATAGGGGGTGGGGGATTTATGCACCCTATCTGAAAGATGGACAGATATGTCTTTAAAAGGTTAGCCGATTAGTCGATTGGGATTGGAAGAGTGGGATGGGAAGAGATTGAGGATTGCTCATTTTGGACAGAAGAACTGCATGACGACAGAGGGTGGCATTGAAGTGGTAGTAGCTGAACTGGCCAGACGTCAGGTTGCGATGGGACATGATGTGACCTGTTATAACCGTAGAGGCCATCATGTTAGTGGTGCCGAGTTTGACGCACCCAGAGTAAAGCAGTGGAATGGCATACACATGAAATATGTCCCGACTGTTCAGGGAAAGGGATTAAGTGCGGTATCTGCGTCTTTTTTTGCAGCATTGGCCTGCGCGTTGGGCGACTATGACATAGTACATATCCATGCGGAGGGGCCAGCATATTTTGCATGGCTTCCGAAACTGTTCGGGAAAAAGGTCATAACGGAGATTCATGGACTGGATTGGCAGAGAGCAAAATGGAGTTCTGGCTGGGGCTCTGGGTTCATAAAAAGGGGAGAACGGAATGCGGTCAGATATTCAGACCAGATAATCGTGCTTAGCAGAAATATACAAAAGTATTTTGAGGATGTATATGAGAGAAAGACTGTGGTGATACCTAATGGAATCGATTGTCCTGTGAGGCGTAGGGCTGATATCATCACAAAAGAATATGGGCTTAAAAAAAATGGATATATCCTATTCCTTTCTCGTCTTGTCAAAGAGAAAGGGGCCGATTATCTAATAGAGGCATATAAACAGCTGAAGACAGAAAAGAAGCTTGTGATTGCCGGAGGGGCATCTGATTCTGATAAATATGTAGAGGAATTGAAAAAGTCCTGCATCGATTGTAAAAAGATTATATTCACGGGATTCGTCAAAGGAAAAAAGCTTCAAGAACTGTATAGCAATGCATATTTATATGTTCTTCCATCCGACTTGGAGGGGATGCCTATTACGCTCTTAGAAGCGATGGGCTATGGAAACTGTTGTGTGGTATCGGATATTAGGGAATGCACAGAAGTGGTAGAGGAGAGGGCTGTCACATTCAGGAGAGGTGACGTGGAGAGCCTCAGGAGTAGACTGCAGGAACTGTGTGATGATTCACATATGGTGGAGATGTATAAGGAGAATTCTAGAGGCTATATTTGCGGAAAGTTCAATTGGGATAAAACGAGCAGAGAGATTCTGGCTTTATATGAAGGAAAATAATATTGGCTAGATGAGTATATGACAATACATTTGAGGTGGAGAAGAGGGACTCAAGACAATAACATTATGACATGATGGACATTGCGAGAAGATACTTAGCAACATAAGCTGACAGTTAAAAAATGGCAAATGTATAGGGTAAATTGATGAAAATATTAATGATAAATAAGTTCCTGTATCCTAATGGGGGTTCGGAGACATACATGTTCAAACTCGGGAAATATCTGGCAGAACAGGGAAATGAGGTACAGTACTTTGGAATGGAACATGAAAAGCGTTGTGTTGGAAATATGGTGGAAGCCTATATAGGCGAAATGGACTTCCATGGTGGTTACAACTTGAGGAAACTTGTGTATTCTATCAAGACGATTTATTCGCGCGAGGCCCGGAGAAAGATAAGGTATGTGCTTGACGATTTTCAGCCAGATGTCTGTCATTTAAACAACTTTACGTACCAAATAACACCATCTGTTATTCTTGAAATCGTGAAATGGCGTAAGGAGACGAGCAGAGAGTGCCGGATTATCTATACAGCACATGATTATAATCTGGTTTGCCCAAACCATATGCTCCATAACCCGAACACGCATGAGAATTGTGAGAAATGTTTGGGAGGCTGCTTTCTCAACTGTGTGAGAGGCAGATGCATTCATGGGAGTCTGGTCAAGAGTGCGATAGGCACAGCGGAGGCGCTATTCTGGAATTGGAAAGGGACTTACAGATACATAGACACAATCATCTGTCCTTCCGAGTTTCTGAAAGGAAAGCTGGACACCAATCCCGTGTTCAGGGAGAAGACAGTGGCCCTACATAACTTTATGGATAAGGTAGAGGAGAGAGAGGCTGAGAAAAAAGATTATGTCCTCTATTTTGGCCGTTTCTCTGAGGAGAAGGGCATCAGCACGCTACTGAAAGCCTGTATGGAGTTGCCGAAGATACCTTTTGTCTTTGCTGGGTCTGGACCGCTGGAGGAAAAAGTTAATGCCCTCCCAAATGTGGAAAATGTCGGGTTCCAGACTGGGGAGGCGCTGGAGGCGCTGATTCGGGATGCCTGTTTTTCGATATATCCATCTGAGTGGTATGAGAACTGTCCGTTTTCCGTGATGGAGAGTCAACAGAAAGGAACACCTGTTGTGGGGGCAAATATAGGAGGCATTCCAGAACTGATAGATGACAGGAGGACTGGAGAGCTATTTGAGAGTGGAAATATAGAAGAATTGAAAGGGAAGATAGAGTCGCTATGGGGAAACCGTAGCCTGATAAATCGTTATAGCGAGAATTGCGGTGGAAGCAGCTTTGATTCACTTGAGGAGTATTGCCGGAAACTGGTAAGAATTTACCATGCAGGAGATTTATGAGAGCGATACTTATTTAGAGGGTAAAGATAGGAGAAAGTATGGCTGAGAAAAAGCTAAATGGAACAGTGATAGTTACATATCGATGCAATGCTCGTTGTTCCATGTGCAATAGATATAAGGAGCCTTCCAGACCGGAGGAAGAAATTTCAATAAACACTATTAGAAAATTGCCGCAGATGTATTTTACAAATATTACTGGTGGGGAACCATTTATTAGGACAGATTTGAAAGAGATAGTGTATGAACTATACAAAAAAAGCGACAGAATCGTCATAAGCACAAATGGTTTCTTTACTGATAGAATTGTAGATTTAGCGAGAGAGTTTCCTAAGGTTGGGATTAGAATTTCTATTGAAGGATTGGAGGACACAAATAATGAAATCCGTGGACTTGAAAATGGCTATCAGAGAGGATATCAAACTTTAAAGAAACTTGTAGGAATGGGCATGAAGGATGTAGGTTTTGGAATGACGGTTCAGGATAGAAATGCATCTGATTTAGTTCCTTTATATAGATTGTCAGATGAGATGGGAATGGAGTTTGCGACAGCTTCATTACATAATAGCTTTTATTTCGTAGAGACAAAAAATATCATCCATGAGCGCCAGATGGTAGCACAGAATTTTGAAGATTTAATTAATGAACTGCTGAAATCAAGGCGGCCTAAGAAATGGTTCCGTGCATATTTTAATCATGGACTTATTAATTATATATATGGACAGGAGCGGCTACTACCCTGCGATATGAGCTTTGATACATTTTTTATTGATCCTTATGCCGATGTAATGCCTTGCAACGGAACCAAAGAGAAAGAAGTCATGGGAAATTTAAATGAACAGACATGGGAGGAATTATGGAATAGCCAGGAAGCTGAACAGGTACGCAAGAAGGTAAGATGCTGTAACCGAAAATGTTGGATGATTGGTTCTGCATCTCCGGCGATGCATAAATATCTTTGGAAACCCGCTGTCTGGGTAGGGATTCATAAGATTAAGTCACTGGTTATGAAAAAACCTTATTCTATGTATGAAAATAAAATTTGCTGTGACTTTAGGAATGGAAAAATAAGCAAAGAGGAATTGGATGCCTGTTCTACTTGTGACATACATAATAGTAATTAAGAATGAAATCTGAGTATAAAATAGCGATGGAAGAGACACAAGATGAATGAAAAAAATGTAGTTCTTATTGACTATGAGGAAACTGACAGATGGGAGTTTAAACGAGGATTAGAAGACACGACAAAAGTGGACTGGGAAATAAAATCCATGGTTGCAAATAAATATCATAAGGGGTATAGAAATATAATTCGGTATGCAATTTATCTATATTTTCCACTTAAATATGTGTTCAAAATAAAGGAGTATAAGAATATTATTGCATGGCAACAGTTTTTTGGCTTAATACTGTCTGGATATTTGAAGCTATTTCACATACCGCAGAGTGTAGTAGGGAATATATATATTATGGAGATGATATATAAGCCTAAGAAAGGATTTATTGGAAAGTTATACAAAGCTTTTGTAAAATATGCAATTACTTCGAAGTATATTAAAAAAATCTTTGTGTTTAGTGCAAACGAAAAAAATATGTATTCTAAGTTATTTGCATTGCCATGTGAAAAATTTGAAATACTGCAGTTAGGAATAGCTGATAATTATGAAGCAGTTAAAGATAGAATTTCTGACGATGGATATTATTTATCACCAGGAAGGTCAAACAGAGATTGGGATTTTTTGGTTGATGCTTGGGACCCTAGTATAGAATTAAGAATTGTATGTGATGATTATAAAGGTGGAATGAAACCAGGTGTTGACGTCTTAAAAGAATGCTATAAAGAAGATTATTTGGAACAACTTCTTCATTGCCATGCCATTATCATACCCCTTATGAATCAAAATATTTCATCAGGGCAATTGGTCATTCTTCAAGGGAAAATGTTAGGGAAACCAGTAATCGTTACAGACAATTATACAGTTAGAGAGTATTTAAATGATGAGGAAGATGGTTATATTATAGAGAAGCATAAAAAAGCTTTGCAAAGCGCACTCGAAAAACTTGGGGAAGAGAATGAATATAATCGAATAGTGGAAAGTGCAAGAAGAAATTTTCAAAAGGGATTCAGTATTATGGCAATGGGAAGGCAGGTTGGACAATGTATTATCGAGGGGATAGAAGCTGATGGTTAGGGGGGATGGTTTGATGAATGTATTAAGTGATGATATAGCTGTGATACATAGAAAAAGTAAATTCAGACTAATGAAATTTCGGCTTGATAAAGATTGGACAGTTAATTTATGCATTGCTGTAGTGATATATGTTTATTTGATTGGTTTTTTTACATTTAACTTTGGAATTCCAGAGTCGGCTTATTACTTTACAGATGTCTTGGTAATATCAATGATTTTGGGCGCCATAAAAAGAACATTAAAAGCATTTTTTTTCTCAGAGGTGCGTATTGCCAGTATACTGCTTTTAGTGCTTTTAGGAGTCGGAACTTTTTCGGCTGTTTTAAACGGATTTCATATTAATCTATGGATTTGGAGTATGCGTAATTGGGGCCGCTATTTTGTATACTTATATTTATGTATTGCGCTTTTAGATGAGAGAAAGATAAATGGTATTCTTCAATTTACGGAAAAGCTATTTCATATTAATTTTTTCGTTATTTTAGTGCAATTTATTCTTTTTTATAAGAAGATATCTCCGGATGCTATGAATGGATTAGTGGGAAGAACTACAAGCGGTGTGAATATGATACTTTTGATATCAACAGTGGTTATTGTGTTTTCGCAATATTTTACGAATAATTGCAGTATTAAAAAAGTATTATGTGTTCTTAGCGAAACTGCTATTGTGTCTGTTTTAGCAGAATTGAAAGCGCTTATTTTTTTCGTTCTTATACTTTTCCTGGCTATGATGGCAGCGAATTTTAAGGCACAAGTAAAACTAGTTATGCGCTATACAATAATTATAATATTATTATCAATAGTATCTATTATATCTCTTAGAATAATTGTTGCTATGTACCCGTATTTTGAAAAATTGCTTTCCATAGATGGCCTGATAAGCGCAGTAACTACAGAAAGCGGTTATGGAAATAGCGGATATATAGACAGATTGACAGCAGTCAGAGTGATTAATAAGTATATTTTTGATGATTTAGGTATAATGACCAAATTGATTGGCGTGGGTATGGGAAATGCTGAATACAGTTCATTTTCTGTATTTACCAGTGATTTTTATAGAGAGTATGGTGGGACTTTTAAATACCTAAATTTTTCGGTTTCATCAATATATATGGAAGTAGGAATGGTCGGCCTAATACTATTCATATTGATTCCAGTGGTACTATTTGTTAGATGCTTTGTCCAAATAAGAAAGAATCAGATAGAAGCTAAAAGAGCAAGAATATCCTATTATGAAAATGTGGGATTGGGGATGACAGCACTTATAATTATGTATATCTGGTACAATAATCTTCAAAGAACAGATATATCATTTTTATTATCTTTTTACATCGCAGTTCCATTTTCAGTGAAATACCATCAGAGTAAGGGTAGTGCTTAAATTGGAATATTATATAGGAATAAGGGTTTGTATGGCCAGAGTAATAAAAGTTCTTCATATAGGATTAAGTCAAAATAGGGGCGGCATAGAAATGATTGTCTATTCATGGTGGAAGCAGGCGCAAGAAGCTGATTTCAGGATTGGCGATTATATTATGCGTTTTGACTTTATTAATGTGTATGATGGCCCAATCGCATTTGAAAAGGAATTTATGGATACAGGGTCAGAAGTGTTTTATATCCCTAAGCGAAGAAGGAACCCTGTTAAGAACTATCTGGGATATAAAAGGATTATAGAAATTGGGAATTATGATTATGTACATTGTCATGTAATGTCGCTTTCAGAGCCGGAGCCAGTCATAATCGGTAATGATGTCGCAAGGAAAAACGTAGAAAAAGGAAAAGTGGGGAAACCACAAGTTATTCTGCATAGCCATACTATAATAAACGATAATACATATACAAAATCGCGAGCATTGATACATACCATAGGGAAGTGGAGGCTGCACAATATGGTATATCATAGAATTGCATGTGGCCATGATGCGGGAAAGACAATGTTTGGAGGTAATGATTTTACCGTTATAGAAAATGGCATTGAGCAAGAAAAATTCAGATTCAATATAATTTATAGAAAAGAAATAAGAGCACAATATGGTATAAAAGAAAATGATATTTTAATTGGCTTGGTTGGAAGATATTCGCCGCCTAAAAACCTTCCATATGCTATAGCCTCTTTTGCAGATATTGTGGCATGTTCAGAACAGTCAAGCGAGTTGCATTGCCAGTATAAGTTAATGCTGATAGGCGATATGGATTGCAGGGAAATAAGAGATTCTATAAGAACATATGGAATCGAGAGAGATGTCATTTTTGTAGGCAAGGTATCAGATGTATATAGATACTATTCTGCGATGGATGTATTCTATCAGCCCTCGCTTTATGAGGGTATTAGTGTTGCAATGATAGAGGCACAGGCAAGTGGACTTCCCTGTGTTGTAAGTGAATATGTGGCGAGGGAATCAGATGTAAGCGGCAGAGTAAGTTTTATAAAAATTGATGATGTACATAATGTGTACGGCTATATGCCGAAGGACAATGGAGCGCTGGATTTCGGATATGAAATGAAGAGGATGAAGTGCAGCTTTCGTCTGGACTATGATGTGTCAATATCAGCAAGAAAAATATTTCAGTTCTATATAAACAATTTATAGAGACAGTGTAAGTGAAAAGGGGCTGAAGATAATAATGAAAGTATCTGTGTATTGTCTGGTGTATAACCATGAAAAATATTTGAAAACTGCACTCCAAGGATTTGTTAGCCAAAAGACAAATTTTGATTATGAGGTCTTTGTTCACGATGATGCCTCAACGGATGGATCAAAACTAATAGTTGAAGAATATGCGTGGCAGTATCCACAGATTATTAAACCCATATACCAACAAGAAAACCAATATTCGAAAGGAGTGAGTATTTTTACAACTTTCATTCTACCTAAAATGTCAGGGGAGTATGTCGCGGTTTGTGAGGGGGACGATTGCTGGACAGATTCATTGAAGCTACAGCGACAAGTGGATTTTTTGGATGGACATCCGGATTATGTGGCATGCGTACATAATACTATGAAAAAGGATATGCGAACAAATAGAGAAAGCGAAATGTTTGAAGAATGGCAAGATAAAGATATTCTATTTGCAGATGTGATACGGGGACATGAATACAGTTATCACTTGTCTTCTTTGATGTACCGTATTCAATATGCCTACCAGAAAAAACCCCATTTTTTTGATACAGCAAAAAAGGCAGGGGTAGGAGATCTTCCGTTGGCTATTTTTCTTACACTATCTGGAAAGGTTCGATTTTTGAACTATAATATGTCTCTCTATCGAATAGGAACAGAGCACTCTTGGACAAAGAGATTACTTTTGGATATGAATCAAACTGCATATATGTGTGAATGCTTGGCAGACATGTTGGATGAGGTTAACTGTTACACAGAGCATCGCTATGATAAAGCACTGAAAACAGAGATACTAAAAAGAAGATATGATGCATTATTCTTTAGTGAGAAATATGAGAAATTATACAATAAGCCATATAGAAGTATATTTTACAGCAATCCCTTTAGTTACAGAATAAAAATCTATATTAAACAAAACTTCAACGGATTATATCATTATTATAGAAAAATCGTATATGGGAGAAAAAATTAACTGGAGTAGATATGCAAGGAGCTGACATGCTACAAATAGAGGAAATTGATAGCGAGAAATTTCAAAAAAAGAAAGTTATCAGCAGTTTCTTCTGGCGTTTTGCGGAACGTTGTGGTGCACAAGGAGTCTTATTTATTGTCTCGATTATCCTTGCAAGGCTTCTTGCTCCAGAAATCTACGGGACAGTAGCTCTGGTCACGGTATTTACGACAATACTCCAGGTATTTGTCGATAGTGGAATGGCCAATGCGCTTATCCAAAAAAAGGATGCAGACGAGACAGACTTTTCTACAGTTTTTTTCTTTAACATTATAACCTGCGGACTGCTCTATCTTGGGATGTATGTTATAGCTCCCTTGATTGCTGGATTCTATAATAACAGTGAACTAACGGATGTGATACGTGTGTTGAGTTTGACGCTTGTAATTTCTGGTGTCAAAAATATACAACAGGCATATGTTTCAAGAAATATGCTCTTCAAACGCTTTTTTTATGCCACCTTGGGAGGGACTCTTGTTGCGGCAGTGGTTGGTATCGCGATGGCCTATAAAGGATTTGGAGTCTGGGCATTGGTGATACAGCAAGTTTTGAATGCATTTGTGGATACAGTTATTCTTTGGTTAACTGTGAAGTGGAGGCCGCAGAAGATTTTCTCTTTTCATAGGCTGAAAGGACTGTTCTCTTATGGCTGGAAAATGCTAGTATCAGGCCTTCTTGATTCAGCGTATGGGAATATCAGGCAGCTGATTATAGGAAAGATGTACTCCTCATCAGACTTGGCTTATTATAATCGAGGAAGGCAGTTCCCCAATTTTATCGTAAGCAACATAAATAGTTCAATTGACAGTGTGCTGTTCCCGGTAATGTCAAGTGTTCAGGATGACCGGGAGGCTGTAAAGCAGATGACAAGGAAATCTATTAAAACCAGCGTATATATCATGGCTCCGCTCATGATGGGGCTTGCGTTTATGGCGGATACGGTCGTAAGTTTGGTATTGACGGATAAATGGTCAGAATGTGTTCCATTCCTACGGATTTTCTGTATCACTTTTATGTTCTATCCGATTCATACGGCAAATTTGAACGCAATCAATGCTATGGGGCGCAGCGATTTGTTTTTGAAGTTGGAGGTCATCAAAAAGGTAGTCGGCATAGGTTTTCTGCTCTCGACCATGCGTTTTGGCGTGATGGCTATGGCATATAGCATGCTGGCGACTAGTGTGGCTGGCCAAATTATCAATTCATGGCCGAATCGTAAACTGCTCCATTACGGATATTTGGAGCAGATAAAAGATATTCTGCCCAGTATTTTGCTTGCCATGTCTATGGGATGCTGTGTGGGACTAGTCGGAATGCTGGATTTGCCATTGGGAGTTAAGTTATTTGCTCAGGTAATGCTTGGCGCAGAGCTCTATGTGATAGGATCAGGCGTCTTCAATTTGGATTCATTCAATTATTTGAGGAGGATATTGAAATCCACTCTGAAAAAAACATTATAAGGACTTATGGAAATTGCATAGAGAAAAGAGGGAGAAGATAATGAAGGTAGGAATCATGCAGCCGTATTTTGTACCATACATTGGATATTGGCAGTTGATGGATGCAGTTGACAAATATGTGATATATGATGACGTGAATTTCATCAAGCAGGGGTGGATAAACCGCAATCGTATTTGGGGAGACGGACAGCCAAGATACTTCAACATACCTATGCTGGGAGCAAGCTCAAATAAATTAATCAATGAGATTGGCGTGAATAACGATGGAAGATTGATAGAAAAGAACTTGCGGATTATAGAAAATACATATAAAAAAGCTCCATATTTCGCGGAGGTATATCCGCTGATTCAGAAAATGTTGAAATGTAATAAAGCGAACTTGGCAGAATATAATGAAATGTCATTCTCGGTTATTTGTGGATACCTTGGCATAAAAACGGAGTTGGTTGTTTCATCTTCTCTGAAAAAAGACTGTGAATTGAAAGGACAGGATAAGGTATTAGAAATTTGTGAACTGCTGGGTGCCACAGAATATTACAATGCCATAGGCGGGGAATGTCTTTATTCTTATTCTGCATTCCGGCAGAAAGGAATTGAACTTAAATTTTTGAAAACAGATGAGATAACATATAGCCAGTTAGGCAGTGAGTTTCAAAAGGATTTGTCGATTATCGATGTAATGATGTTCAATAATGTGGAAGAAGTTCGTAGGATGTTGGGAAGATATACATTGTTATCAACAACACAAGCTTCTTGAAAAGGCTTTGGGAGATAAAACTTATTAATATGGTTGGATAAAGGAAATAAGATGCTGTCTGATATAAATGAGTAATAAAGGTTGTACTGAAAGGATTTTGAGGAGGGCGAATTGAGGGAAATAGGCGGCTACATAGAACTAGAAAAATATAATCTGTGGATGCTCCATGATGGGGCACTGGCCTTGAATTGTGGTAGGAATTGCCTTGCTTACCTGATTCGGGCCAAAGGTATCCGGAAGATATTACTCCCTTATTTCCTCTGTAGTTCCGTGCAGGAGGTATGTAAAAGGGAAGGAGCTGAGGTAAGGTATTATCATATTGGCACGGATTTGATGCCATCAGAAGTTGTGCTCCAGAAAGATGAATGGTTGTATGTAGTCAACTATTATGGTCAACTGGACAATATGAAGCTGAGCAGACTGGCATCTGAGCATACTAGAGTAATTGTAGACAATGCACATGCCTATTTCCAGATGCCAGTGGTTGGTGTAGATACGGTTTATACCTGCCGCAAGTTCTTTGGAGTGGCAGATGGGGCTTTCCTCTATACTGATGCCATATTGAATGAAAGCTTGCCTGTGGACGAGTCTTATGAAAGGATGCGTTTCTTGCTTGGCAGGTTCGAAAGGCCAGCATCAGAATTTTATCCGGAATATGTTGAAAATAATAGACTGTTTGCGAAAGAGCCTATAAAACATATGTCTAAGCTAACAGAGAATCTGCTGCACGGTATCAGCTATGGTGAGGTAGAGATGCATAGGACGGCGAACTTCCTTTATCTGCACAAAGAGTTAGGGGAATGGAATCAACTGGAACTGTCTGTTCCAAAAGGAGCTTTCATGTATCCCCTATATGTGATAAAAGGTGCAGAAATCAGGGAAGAATTGCGAACAATGAAAATCTATATTCCGGAGCTTTGGCCGGATATATACAATATCTGCGCAGAGAGTGATTTAGAGTGCGATATGGCAAGAAATATACTGCCCATTCCCACGGACCAAAGGT
The DNA here is from genome assembly GCA_022791325.1 of Clostridia bacterium. Taxonomy (GTDB): domain Bacteria; phylum Bacillota; class Clostridia; order TANB77; family CAG-508; genus UMGS1663. The sequence continues at coordinate 7,473 of JAAVYV010000082.1, read as the reverse complement.
ATGTGGAGGAGGAAATGGGGTATGTGGCAAAGGAGGTATTGCGATTGATGAAGAAACATTCGGCTCGGGGGGGTAAAAGTCTTATCCCTTATCCATTTTCTGATTTCATCATGTCATTGGCATCGTAGCAATTGGAAGTACAGATAAAGGAAAGGGATAGACATGGAACAGCTGGTTATTGTTGGGATTAGCACGAATGCGCAACATGTTTATAGATTTGTGACTGAGTATAATCTATATGAAGTCATAGGATTTGCGGTAGATTCAGAGTATAGGACAAGAGATACTTTTTATGGGAAACCTATATTTGATTTAGAAAATCTGGAGAACGAGATGGACAAGGATGAAGTAAAGGTTTTCATTGCATTGCTTTGGAACCGTCTGAATGCGGACAGGCGTAGCCTATACATGCGGCTGAAAGCACAGGGGTATCGTTTTGCTAATATCATTTCGCCGAAAGCGGTGATTAGAGGGAATATGATAGGGGATAACTGCTGGATTCACGATTTCGTTGTCATCCAGAACGATGCGGTGGTTGGGGATGATGTGGCTATCATGGCATTTTCGCTGGTAGGTGCCAACAGCGTGATAGGAAACCACTGCTTTTTGGGGGCAAAGAGCACTGTTGGCGGAGGTTCCTGCATAGGCGACCAGTCTTTTGTAGGGATGAACTGCACTGTATTTGATGATACGAAGGTTGGAAAGAAATGCATTCTGGGAGCCTGTAGTGCGGTAAAGCGCAACATGCCAGACTATGCGCTTATAAAGACTGTATGTGATTTTGAAATTAAGCAGTATGATGCGAGAACTATTGAGGATAAACTGCAGTTCTCCAAGAATGTCCGTTAACGAAGAGAAGTATTTTAAGTTCGATATCTGACGTGACCGATGTATGCATTTATGAATATTTTAGAGAGGAAATCAGGATATGGACAAAATAATCATCATTGGCGGGAAAGGGTCTGCGGTTGTAATAGCAGAACAGATATATGACACACAGAAGAAAATGGGAACAGTCGAATTCATGGGTTTTGCGTTCGATGATGAGACATTCGGAACGGAAATAAATGGGTTTCCTGTACTATGCAGAACAAATGAAGCATATGCCAAATATGGCCGCGATAAGGATGTAAAATTCATATTTGCCCTATACCGTCCGGATTTGATTAAAGAGCGCATTGCCTTGAGGGACAGCTATGGAATCCCCAAGGAGAGGTATGCGACATTCGTGCACCATTCGGCATATGTGGCGAAGTCTGCTGTAATGGGACATGGCTGCATCATACTGGCCAATGTCGTGATAAACTCCAATGTAAAAATGGGTGATTTCAACACGGTGCAGTCCAATACATTGATTGGCCATGATACCATGGTGGGGAGCAGCAACTTCTTTGCGGCACACAGTGCAATTGGAAGCAATAGCATGATAGGAGATGCTAATTTCTTTGGACTGCACACCTCCGTCAACAACTATATCAGGATAGGCGATTATGTTTTTGTCGGAATGGCGTCGAATGTCGTCAAGGGAATCGAAAGCGGCAGAATGGTATATGGGAACCCTGCGAGGGAAGTAGAGAAAAAAATAAAGCCATTATGAGAATTGGGAGACAAAATATGAGCTATTTATTGAGGAGCATGCTCTTTATACCAGGAAACAATGAGAAATTCATTGTGAAAGCGGCTACATGCGAGGCGGATGCGATTATCTTTGACTTGGAGGATTCTGTGCCGCCGTCAGAGGAGTCTAAGGCCAGGATATTGCTGAGGCAATATTTGGAGACCGACATGTTCGAGGGAAAGCAGATTTTCTTAAGGGTGAATGAACTGGAAACGGAGTCTCTGCTTCGGGATATGGAGCTTTTGGGAATAGGTAAAATTATGGGGATAGTATCGCCCAAGGTCTGTTCCGTAGCTGATATCAATAGATTTGAGGCGCTGTTGATGGAGCAGGAGGTCAGGAATGGATTTCCCATTGGGAAGTTTAAGCTGCTGCCCTTGATTGAGACCGCGGCAGCAGTGGTGAATGTCCAAAAGATTGCAGGCGGCAGTAAGCGAATCATCGCACTGTTGCTTGGAGGGGAGGACTATCTGGACAGCGTGTGGGGAGAGCATCTGGAACCGCCCCAGGCCTTGGAAACCGCCCGGTCAATGGTGGTGATGGCTGCACGCATGAACGGCCTCCTTCCGATTGACACGCCATATCTGGATTTGAAAAATGAAGTGGGTTTTGTTGCGGAAGAAACAAAATCCCATGCATTGGGTTTCGCAGGGATTCTTCTGGTGACTCCGAATCAGATTCCATGGGCCCATTGCTGCTACTCGCCTACACGGGAAGAAGTGGAACATGCGGAGGCGGTTCTGAATGCTGTCAGGGAGGCTCAAAAAGCAGGAGGGAGCATAGCGAAATTAAACGGTAAGATGATTGGGCCTCCGATGAGGAAAAGGGCGGAAAAGGTTTTGATGCTTGAGGAACTGATTCGAAATAAGGCTGGAAAAGCACAATGAAATTAGATGGCACGAAAAAGGTTGCGGAAAGTTGGCTGTTCGTTCCCGCGATAGAGAAATATTTATATGGAAATAAAAAAGAATATGCTCAAAATATCATATACGATTTAGAGGATTCTTTAAAGGATAATCAGAAAGATTCAGGATTGAGGCTGTTGGAAGATATATTGCCCTCAAATGCGGGGGAACAGGATATTTATGTCAGGATAAATATTGATGGCCGTCTGGAACATGAACTACAGGTTCTGAAGAAATTCAAATTTTCCGGCTATATGATTCCCAAATTTGAGAATTTAGATATCTTAGACAGATGTAGGGATTTGCTGGAGGGAAGAAGAATTATCGCACTCATAGAATCGCCAGCAGGAGTGATTCGCTTAAGGGATTTTGCGGAAGATGTAAGGATATATGGCTTTGCGTTTGGGGGAGAGGATTTCTGTAGCTGCCTGGGGGTAGCGACGAATGATGATGCGACAAGATATGCAAGGGAGAAAATCGTCTTATGGGCGGCTTATGTGCACAAGATTGCCTTGGATACAGTGTGTTTTGAGACAGAGGATATGGCATATTTTCGCAAATGCATGGAAGAGAGCCTTCGTATGGGATTTGAAAGTCGGCTGCTGATACACCCGCGACAGCTAGGAGTCCTGGAGGACATGCGCGAAGATATAGACAAAGGCAGGATGGAGAGAATAGTCAGGCAGTATGAGACTGGAGAAACAGGGGTCGCTGTGATTGACGGCATCGTATATGAAAGGCCGCATATTAAAAGGCTGCAAAGGCTGCTGAAGGAAAGGGATAGCGTTTTATGATGAATTCAGAGAAAGTCATGGGACTGGAAAGAAGGAAAAATGAAGCCCGAGGAGAAAACCGGAAGGAAAAGCAGTATGCCAAAGGGAAGCTGAGCGCTTGGGAACGCATTAACTTATTGTTCGATGAAGGCACTTTTATAGAGACAAATATGCTTTTGGAGCATCGGTGTAATTATTTTGGTATGGGTGAAAACAAAAAGGAAGGGGATGGGGTCATAGCTGGTTACGGGCGTATAAACGGCAGGATTACCTGTGCGTATGCACAGGATTTTACTGTATTCGGCGGTTCCATCAGTGAGATGAATGCAAAGAAGATATCGAATATCCAGAATAAGGCGCTTCAAATGAAGGTGCCTATCGTAGGGCTTTTTGATTCCGGAGGTGCAAGGGTGCAGGAAGGAATCCAAAGCCTGTCTGGGCATGGGGATATCTTTTTTAATAATGTGAAGGCTTCAGGGAAAATACCGCAGATATCTGCGATTATGGGCACTTGTGCCGGAGGGGCATCATATTCTCCTGCATTGACGGATTTTATATTGATGGTGGATGGAACCAGCAATATGTTCATCACTGGCCCTAAGGTAGTGGAACAGGCGATTGGCGAAATAGTGTCCATGGATGAGCTGGGAGGGACAGAAGTACATTCGGTAGTCAGCGGCATGTCGGATATTGTGGCGAAAAGCGACAGGGAATGCATTGCATACATAAAAAGGCTATTGGATTATCTTCCAAGCCATTTTCAGGACAGCGTATTAAGGAAGGAGCGATTCACCTATTCAGAGGAAAAGCTAAAGAAGATAAGGGACATACTGCCGGAATCGAATCGGAGGGTCTTCGATGTTCGCCAGTTAATGGAGTGCCTGGTAGATGACGGCAGCTTGCTGGAAGTCAAGGAAAGATTCGCGAGGAATATGGTCACTGCTTTTGCCAGGATAGATGGAAAGGCGGTAGGCATCGTTGCGAATCAGTCATTGGAAAAAGCTGGTTGTATAGATATTGACGCTGCAGATAAAGCGGCTCGGTTCATCAGAATCTGTGACAGCTTCAATGTACCATTATTGAATATGGTGGATGTACCGGGTTTCTATCCGGGAAAGAACCAGGAACAGAGAGGAATCATCCGCCATGGGGCGAAGATGCTCTATGCTTATGGAGAGGCTAAGGTGCCAAAGGTTACGGTTATCATCAGAAAGGGGTATGGCGGCGCCTATCTGGCCATGTGCAGCAAAGAGCTTGGAGCGGATATGGTGTATGCATGGCCGGAGGCGGAGATGGCCGTCATGGGATCCAAGGCTGCCGTAGAGGTTTTATATAAAGGGGTAACGTCTGAAGAGAAAGAAGAGAAAATCAGGGAATATGAGGAACAGTTCCTCAATCCTTATGAAGCATCCCATATGGGATATGTTGATGAAATCGTGACCCCAGAAGAGACGAGGAAACAAATCATAAAGGTATTGAATAACATGGAGTTCGATGTAAAGGAGAAGGCATTCCATGGAAATATACCGTTATAAAGAGAAGTTGATTGATTTTGGGGATTGAAGGGAGCTGAAAGGAAATGCGGATTAACGAGATGGGGAATTTTTACGAGGATTTTGAAGTGGGGCAGGAAATCAGGCATGCATTATCAAAAACAATTTTCGAAAGCGATAACAACTTGTTTTGTCTTCTGACAATGAATGCCCATCCGGTTCACACAAATGTGGAATATGCAAAAAAGCAGCAGCATGGACAGGTCTTGGTTGTGGGAACATTGGTGTTCAGCTTGGTAGTTGGCCTGACTGTGCCGGATATTAGCGGAAAAGCGATTGCGAATCTTGACTACGAAAACATAAAACATTTAGCGCCTACCTATATAGGCGATACAATTTATGCAAAAAGCATTATTTTAGAAAAAAGGTTATCCGTACACAAACCAGACAGGGGGATTATCTATGTCGAAACGATAGGGTATAACCAAAACGGTATTGATGTAGTATCTGTCAGGAGGCATGTGTTGGTTATGTGTAAAGAAGAAAGCGCGTAAGGCAGGTACTCAAAGAGATGCAATTGTTTTGTTGCTAGAGATAACGACCGAACGGAGATTGATATGGAGAAAATTTTAGTAACCCAATCATCTATGCCTGGTTTTCACGAATATATGGATGAGATAGAGGAACTTTGGGACTCCCATTGGCTCACCAACATGGGTATCAAGCATAAGAAACTTCAAAAAGAGTTAAAGGAGTACCTCTCTGTTGAAAATGTGGAGCTCCTTACGAATGGGCATATGGCATTGGAGCTTACTTTGCAGGCGATGAACCTACAGGGTGAGGTTATCACGACACCATTTACTTTTGCCTCGACGACTCATGCCATTGTACGGAATGGTTTGAAGCCAGTGTTCTGCGATATTGATCCGGTCACATATACCATGGATGTGGAAAAAATAGAAGGATTGATTACAGACCGAACTTGCGCCATCATGCCAGTACATGTATATGGTAATCTGTGTGATGTGGAAGGGATTGAGAGGATTGCGCATAAATATGAGTTGAAAGTAATCTACGATGCAGCCCATGCTTTTGGCGAGGTCTACAAAGGACGAGCGATTGGCAGTTTTGGAGATGCATCCTGCTTCAGCTTTCATGCAACTAAAGTATTTAACAGCATTGAGGGAGGGGCAGTCTGTTTTACGGACACTCGCTTAGGCAATTTGCTGTATGAACTAAAGAATTTCGGTATTCATGGGCCAGAAGAGGTCAGCGCTGTGGGAGCCAATGCAAAGATGAACGAATTTTGTGCCGCTATGGGACTGTGCAACTTAAGGCATGTAAAGGAAGAAATAGAAAAGAGGAAAGCTGTGGTTGAACGCTATTATAGTCATTTACAGGGGGTGGAAGGAATCCAGTTAAATATGCTACGGTCTGATGTGGATTCCAACTACGCATATTTCCCTGTAGTCTTCGAGGAGAAGGCCTTTGGAGCAAGCCGTGCAGAGGTATTCAACATGTTGGCAGAGAATGGAATCGGGGCAAGGAAGTATTTCTATCCCCTTACGAATACCTTTTCTTGCTTCCATAGAGAATACGATGTTAATGATACGCCTGTGGCGCTTCATATCAGCAAAAGAGTGTTGACCTTACCCCTTTATGCTGATTTACAAATGGAAGATGTTGATAGAATATGTAGACTTATCCTTGCGTGTAAAGTGTAACAAATAGGGAAAATATAGATTCTGAAGGCAAGGTATAGAGCGTATCCAATTACAAAACGGGAGATTTCTGATTATGAAGGGCAGAAGGAGTGGTGGGACAATGAAGAGTAAGTCAGTTGTCTATGAAGCCTCGTGAGGTAGTGTTTTTAATTTTGTGTCTTTGCCCTTCCATCTTATTCCAGAGGCCGGGTGTGGGCAGCGCCCACGAGTCCTTATAAATACTGGCTTTCTGGATATTTCGGATGAGTAAAAATTCACCAAGGCATAAAGTTCAAAGACACAAAATTAATTACACCTTCCTTCGTGAAACAGCACTGTGATAACTGAAGAAAGGCTCTACAGCGCCTTAAATGGCTATTTACACCTTTTTAAGGGCGTTATAGCGCCTCCTTTGGTTTTAAGGCGACACCATATCCGCCTTGCGAAACCGCAGACCTTAATCCTCATAATGTCCCTTACAAGAAACAATCTCAAGCACATCACCGCGAATACGATACACCAGCCGATTTATATCATCAATCCTGCGGCTCCAAAACCCGCTCAAATCTCTTTTCAAAGGCTCTGGTTTCCCAAGGCCGTCAAAATACCCTCTCTCAATATCCTTCAGCAGTATATTGATGCGCTTTAACGTCTTTTTATCCTGCGTCTGCCAGTAGATATAGTCCTCCCATGCCTCATCAAACCAAATCTTTTTCATCAATCAACCTCAATGATGTCATGTTCAACACCCTTACCTGCATTGAGCGCCTCCACGCCTCTGCGCAAATGTGCCATATTGCTATCAGAATAAAAGGAATCGACAGACACTTCAAACGGAATCCGCTTTTCCCTCGTCATCTTCTTTGCAAATATTGTAATTGCAGTAGTCATGTTCATTCCAAGCTCCTGGCATACCTGTTCCATGTTCTTTTTCAATTCTTCATCCATACGAATATTCACCAATGTCTGCGCCATAATAAT
>JAAVYV010000053.1 GCA_022791325.1 Clostridia bacterium | reverse complement strand
AATGGCTGTAAAAAAATAGAAACAAATCCACAGTGTATTATGTATATTATACATCGTGAAGTATAATATATCAAAAATTTAAAAGAAAGGGATTAATCAATTAAATAGATTAATATTTCTATAGAATTGATTATACGAGAACAAAATGAAAGAAAAATTATTGAATTGTAAAATTATTATAGAAATTGAATTAATAGACAAAATAGTAGGTGGAAATCAATTTTATGAAATTTATTTTACTGCAACTAACAAAGAAAAATATAAAATATCTTTTGATTGTGTCTGGGATATAAGAAGTGCCATAGAAAATGCATATATCCAACGAAATTATGAGTTTCAAGATAATACACAAAAAAAGAGTAGTATATTACTAATTCAAGATTCTAAGACAATGCAAGAATTTGAAAAAAATGTTTCAGGTACAAGACCGACAACAAATCTAAAAAATTATATTATATTTGATACTGTAGATACAGTAATAGAGATATTAACTGAAAAAGAACCAATTTTAAGTCCAATATTAGAAAAAAAGCCTAAAGATAAAGATATTAGAATTTAAACATTTATACTATAAATCAATATCTAGCACAATGTGAATTAATATTGTGCTAGATATTAATGAATATAAAATATCATAATAGGAGAATGATATGAGAAAAATAAATAAAAAGAAAGTAATGATGTTAGCAATTATTATTGTATTAATTATAATAGTAATTGGTTTGCTAATTACAAAAACAAATGTAAAAGTAAAAACAGAGTTATTTGATTTGACAGAAAATGAACCATTAAAACAAAGTTATGCAAGAAATCAAACACATTATATAAATGATATTATGCCTACTTCTAATATATCTGAAGAGGAATATAAAAACTTTTTGGAAAATCCAGATAATTATGTGGTGTATTCTTTAAGGTGTAATGTTGAAAATAAAAGCAATAAAGAAATTAAGGCACAATATGAAATTAATAAAGATAATATGTGGATAGATACAGTTACAATGTCAAATGCAAATGATACAATTAATTCAAATAGCGAAATAAATAAAAGTATTAGTATATTGGTAAAATTAGATGGCAAAAGTAAAGAAACAATAGAAAAAGAAATAAAAAATATGATAATAAAAGTACATATATATAATTCAAAAAATGAGCAAAAAGAAATAACAACAATAAATTCAAAATTTTAATTACAAAAATATACTAATAATATAATGGAGGAAAAAAATGGACTATGATGAATGGATGATAGCATACCATAAAAATCCAATAATAAATTTTAAAAACGACCTAAGTAGTAAAGAATTAGATATTTTTGAAAAATTAGGAATAAAAATAGAAGATAAAGATTATACAGAATATGAATTTGATGACATAGATGAAAAACTTCTTGAATATTATACAGACGAAAATATGGATAAAGAAGAACTAGCTGAAGCTAAAACATTAGAAGGTACAGGAGTGAGCAGAGAAGAATACAATTATATTTTAGAAAAGTTTGATAAAATAAGAGAAAAATATTCTGATAAATTTAACAAAATAAGTTTTAGTAAGAAATAAAATTATAATAAGGCTAAATGTCACAATGTAGTTTTAAAACAAATGACATTTAGCCTGAATTTTTATATAAACAGTTGTCAGTCTTGTTCAACATCTATAAATAATGGATCATCAAAAAAGTCTTTTAGAGAAATTTCAAAACCCTCGCATATATGTAATAGTGTTTTTAAATTTATCAATTCTCTTTTTCCACTCATAAAATATGATAGAGTAGATGCTGAAACTCCAGTAGCTTTGTATAATTTCCATATATTCATATTATTAATTTTTAGTAAATTATTAATTCTTTTTCTAATCGCATCTGATAATTGCATAATGTTTTTCCCTTCCTTTTTTATAAAAAGTATAGCAATAAAAAAATTTATGATATTTGCTAATTGTGAAGAAATGATGAAAAAACTTCATTTTTGCCAAGTAGTTGCTTGAAGAGAAGGGGATTATGTGATATAATAAAAAAGAACTTGTTAATTGTGAAAAATATAAAATTAAATATAGCAATATATTTATAGGCTAATAAAATGTGTAGGCATATTTTTTTACTTTGCTTGTTAATAACATTACAACAAGAAAGGAAGATGAAATGGAAGATATCTTAAGAATAGTAATTGCAGATGATAACAAAACAATAGCAGAAATGATTAAAAAGACAATAGAAGAGAACAAAAGATACCAAATTGTAGGAATAGCAAATGATGAAGAAAATGAAATGCTTTTAATAGATACACTAAAGCCTAACTTAGTAATCACAGACTTAAAAAAGAGAAATGATTGGACAGGTTTAAATATTATAGAAAAATATAAAAATTGTGAATATGAACCAACATTTTTTATTATTTCAGCTAGTATTATAGATTACATAAAAGAAATCAGAAGATTAGAAATACCCTATTACTTAAGTAAGCCATATGATAAATATGATTTAATGAGAATAATAAATGATATATATGATGATATATACCCAAAAGCAATTATGAAATTAAATAATAATATTACAAAAAGGGAAGATAGAAGTTTTTGGAATAAAATCATAGAAAAAATTATACGAATAGGACAATATTAAATCCTATTCGTATTCTTTATCTGTATCTTCATATATATCATCTAAACTAATATTAAGTGCTAAGCATAAACCTTTTATTTCGTAATCTCTAATAGTTTTATTACCGTGTTCAATATTATGAATATCTGTATGATAAATAGTTAAACCATATAATTCTAATTTTTGACTTAACTCTCGTTGAGTTAAACCTCTTAATTCTCTGTATTTCTTTAAATTTTTACCAATAATATTTAATTTCCCATTAATTCTTTTTGTTTTCAAATTACTCACCTAATTCCTTTTTATAATAGTATTTGTTAATATGACTACAACAATTCTATAATAGAAATTTTTAATCCTGTTGTAATGATATTAACAAGAACAGAATTTTGTGACATTTTTAATAAAAAAATAAGTATGTTCGACAAAAAGTAACAAATTATTCATTACAAAAGTGCTACAATATATCCAAGAATTTCCAATAATGTGTTATAAAAATACAAAAGAAATAGGGCAACGTAACAAATAGAAACAATAAATTTATTATTTTCTAATAGTCTAAATAGTCAATGTAATAACAAGCAATGATTATTTAGGCTATTTTTTTATACTTTTTGACATTTACATAAAATCAAAAGAAAAAACCACATTTGGATTTCCAAATCTCGAAAGAGAGGAGGTGATATTATGCCAAATGAATTTAATAATGAGATTATACTCATCAAGAACTATATATGCAGAGGCAGACAATATATTAGCAAAAGTAGAAAATAATAAATAATATTGTCAAGTATTAGATTTGAAAAAAATAAATAAATCGCACAATTGAGATAAAAGCGAGTTACTTATATTCTATTAGCAGACCATAAGTAACTCCTTTTTATTTTGCAAAGGAGGGAGTAAATGGACGAAGAAAATAAAAAAGTGTATGAGGCAGAAGATATACAAAAAATACTTAAAATAGGGAAAAACAAAGTATATGATTTCTTAGAAGATGTATATTCTAATACAAACTTTTTTAAAGTAATAAAAATAGGAAAACTTTATAGAGTTCCTAAAAAGTCCTTTGACGATTGGTTAAATAATGAGAAGTAAAGGGAGAATAAAATGAGTACAAATAAGAGCGTAGCTTTTTATGAAAGAGGTTCCTGGTATCATAGAACTAAAACATTATTAGAAGATTATACTGTGAGTTATGGTAAAAAAGGAGGATTTGAAACACAAGAGCAAGCAGAAGAAAGTTATAAGAAATGCAATGAAGAATATATGCAACAATTAACCAAACATCACTTAAATATAGATAAGGAAGTATATTTATCAAATTATTTAGTATATTGGTTTGAAAATGTATTTAAAGAAAAAAACATACAAAACAATTATATTCTAGGAGTTGCCTATGTTATTTATAATATGATTGTTCCATTTTTAAGACAAGAGGATTCAAAAGGGGGACATTAAGTTAAAGTTAGTAAATACTACATTTTTAGATTCTATATTAGAAGAATTAGCAAAGATAACTGAATCAGCAGGAAATAAATGTAGAGAAGTTCTAAACTTAGCAATGAAAGATGCACTTAGTGATGGCTTTATTTCATACAATCCTGTTGAAGGTACAAAACAATATAAAAAGAAAAAGCCGAAAATAAAGATATTAAATAAAGAACAATTAAAAAAATTGCTATTATTTGCTCAATTTGATAATTGGTATTTGGAAATCTTATTAGGTGTATTTTGTGGTTTAAGAAAAGGCGAAATAATGGGTTTAAAATTTCAAGATTTTGATAAAGAAAAAAGCATAATACGAATAAGAAGACAACTTGTTATTGATCCTATTTTAGCAGCTAACCCTAATGCGGTTAATGTTAAAGTAGAAAAATATGTACTTACAGAAAAACCACCAAAGAAAAATAGTTATCGTAATTTAAGAGTTCCAAAAATTATTGCAGAGGAATTAATGAATAGGGAGGCAGAGTATGAAGTATATAAAAAGGTTAAAACCGATTTTGAAGAACTTGATTATATAAGTTTCAATAGAGATACAGGTAAACCTCAAATACCAAATTCATTTAATAGTTATTTGCAAAGACAATGCCCTAAAAATGCCATACCTACTATATCAGTTCACGCTTTAAGGCATATGTTTGCTACTATACTAATAGAAAGAACTGTACCATTAATTAAAATTGCAGCACTAATGGGACACGATTCTCCTCATACTACTTTTGAAATTTATTGTGACATTATGGATGAAAGAGAAAAGATTTTAGCATTTATCAATAATACTTTTACACCAGAAATATTGGAGGTGCATTAATTATGGCAGTAGAACTAAAACCTATACGATACATTGATTATAAAATATATAATGTAACTAAAATAAAAAACAAATATGGATTTAGAATACTTCTAGAACTAGATGATAACACAGAACGAACTGTTCAACATTCTGGATTTGATAAAAAAGATATAGCAGAAAAAGAAAGATGTAAGGTAATTGGAAAATTAGAAAACAAGACATATGTAGTATATACAAATGTAACTGTAAAAACGTATCTGGAATATTGGTATGAATATGATGCACCTAAAAGATTAAATTCTTATGGAAGTTTTTTAGCATATAGAAATGGAATATTTAATCATATAATACCTAGAATAGGAAAATTGAAACTACTACAATTAACACCTGGTATAATAGAAAAATTATATAAAGATATATATGAATATTCTCCGAATGTTTGTAGTATTGTTCAAACTATAATGTCAACATCTTTACAAGATGCCGAAAGAAATAAATTCATACCAACAAATGTTGCATTAGGAGTAAAAATTCCAAAAACTAATGAAGAAATAGAAAGAGAAACAACAACAGAAAAAACAGACACTTACCATACATTAGTAATTGATGAAAGAAAAACATTTACAATTGAACAAATAGCAACAATTATTAAAGAAAGTAAAAACACACCAATTTATTTACACGTTTTATTTGCTACATTAATGGGGCTTCGAAAAAGTGAAATAAACGGAATTAAATACTCAGATATAGATTTTGTTCATAGAAAACTAAAGTTAGAGAGGCAATTACGGAAGAAGACCAAATGATACTAAAGAAGATTGCCCACCTAAAATGTTAACAACTCAAGAAGTAGCATTAAAAACACCTTCTAGTGAAAGAACTTTAGACATACCAGATTTAGTTTTTAATGCTATATTAGAAGAAAGAAGTAAATATGAGAAAAACAGACATAGAAGAATAAATGATAAGCATAATCCTTTTAGAGATTGGAATTATGTATGTTGTTCTACTTATGGAAAACCACGTTCAAGAGGTTTTGTTTTTAAATATTTTGAAGATATAAAGAAACAAAACAATTTACCAGACTTGCCTTGGCACAAATTAAGAACAACATATACTACAATACTTGCAAAAAATGATTTTAGTATGAAAGCTATTTCAATATTATTAGGACATTCTTCAGAAATTATTACATTTGAAAATTACACAGATAAAAATGAAATTATATATGATTGCTTAGAAGAATTAGAGCCATTTATAGAAAGCGTTATGCCAAAGAAAGATACAGAAGAAAATATAGCAGATTGCACCGATGTAGAAATAGATATTATTATGCAGGATGTTTTTAACAATATAATGGTAGCATAAAAAAATAGAATTACATTTACAAGGTATAGTGAATACCTTGTATTTTTATGGAAAAAATGGTATAAATAATATATTAAAATTATTTAATATTATTTAGGTTTATTTAATGTTATTTAGTTTAAAAAAATAAAGTTTGTGACCTAATTCGTGTAAAGCCATTTTATGTAGATAATTTTGAGTTTTAAAAATGCAAATTACACGAATTTTTCGACAGTTACACGAATTTTCGTGGTTGATAGTAATCACTTTTTAGGTCACAAAGGAGGAAAAAATGTTTAAATTACACTCAGAATATAAGCCAACAGGCGACCAACCACAGGCAATAGAATATTTATCGTCACGGAATAATGGAAGGCAAGAAATTCCAGACACTTCTAGGGGTTACAGGCTCACGGAAAAACTTTCACAATGGCAAATATTATTCAAAAAGTACAAAAACCAACACTAGTTTTGGCACATAATAAAACACTAGCAGGACAACTATATAGCGAATTCAAAGAGTTCTTTCCAGAGAATAACGTTGAATACTTCGTTAGCTACTACGATTATTACCAACCCGAAGCCTACATTCCACAATCAGACACATATATAGAAAAGGACTCTTCAGTAAATGACGAAATAGACAAGCTTCGTCATAGTGCAACAGCCTCTTTGTTTGAAACAAAAGATACAATAATAGTTGCATCTGTTTCATGTATATATGGTTTGGGTGACCCTATTGATTATGAAAATATGGCAGTATCTTTAAGACCAGGTATGCAGGTTGAAAGAAATAAAATGCTAAAAAAATTAATAAAAATGCAATACTCAAGAAATGAATTAGACTTCAAAAGAGGAACATTTAGAGCAAAAGGTGACATAGTAGAAATATATCCATCAGATGAATCAGAAACAGCAATACGTGTAGAATTTTGGGGAGATGAAATAGAAAAGATATCTGAAATAAATCCATTAACAGGAAAAGCAGAGGCTTCAAGAAAGCACATTACAATATTCCCAAACTCACATTATGTAACAACTAGTGAGAAAATGGAAAGAGCGATAGAAACTATTGATAAGGAAAAAGAAGAAAGAGTAGAATATTTTAAATCAATAGGAAAGCTAATAGAAGCACAAAGAATAGAGGAGAGAACAAACTTTGACATAGAAATGATGAAAGAAACTGGTTTTTGCCAAGGAATAGAAAACTATTCAAGACATATAAGTGGAAGGGAAGAAGGAAGCCCACCATTTACATTGTTTGATTATTTTCCAAAAGATTTTTTATTACTAATAGATGAATCACATGCCACAGTTCCACAAGTAAGGGCAATGTATAATGGAGATAGAGCAAGAAAAGAATCGCTAGTACAATATGGTTTCAGACTTCCTTCAGCATTTGACAATAGACCACTTAAATTTGAAGAATTTGAGCAAAGAATAAACCAATGTGTATTTGTAAGTGCAACACCAGCAGACTATGAAAAAGAACATTCAAAAGAAAATGTAGTAGAACAAATAATACGTCCAACAGGCCTATTAGACCCAATAATAGAAGTAAAACCAGTAGCAAACCAAATAGATGATTTAATAGAACAAATAAGGCAAAGAATAGAAAAAGGCGATAGAGTTCTAGTAACAACATTAACTAAAAAGATGGCAGAAGATTTAAGCAGTTATCTAGCTGGAATAGGAATAAAAGTAAGATATATGCACTCAGACATAAAAGCCTTAGAAAGAATGGAAATAATAAGAGACTTGCGTTTAGGTGAGTTTGACGTACTAGTAGGAATAAACCTTTTAAGAGAAGGTTTAGATATTCCAGAAGTTTCACTAGTAGCAATATTAGACGCAGATAAAGAAGGTTTCTTACGTTCAGAACGTTCATTAATACAAACTATAGGACGTGCTGCAAGAAACACTGAAGGAAAAGTAATAATGTATGCAGACGAGTTAACCGAAAGTATGGAAAAAGCGATTACAGAAACAAATAGAAGAAGAGCAATACAATCAAAATACAATGAAGAACATGGAATAGTACCACAAACAATCAAAAAGTCAATAAGGGATACAATAAAAGCAAGTATAATAGAAGAGGCTGGAGAAAAGTACAACTTATCAGAAGAAGCAAGCTTGCAAGAAATAATAGACAAATTAACAGACGAAATGTTAAAATATGCACAAGCAATGGAATTTGAAAAAGCCGCCGAAATTAGAGACAAAATAAAAGAGTTGCAAGTAAATTAAGATTTTAAGTGAAATTTTGAAAAGATTCTATAACTTTGATTATTTTAAAATATAATTTATGTGAATGTACTAATTGAATAAATTAAGCATTAAATATAAAAGAATTGAAAGCAAATTAGTTTTCAATTCTTTTATATTATTACGTATTTAAGGCACTTTATATATTAGAAATTATCTAAGGCACTTTAATTTCTTTTGAATATTCCAATATTTCCTCTAAAGTTAAATAATCTCCACGAAGAAGAACATCATCAGGAATATCAAAATATGCAGAAATATTCTTTAAGTTAGAACAAAACAGATTACCAACAGAGCAAGGCTTCTTCCTATATGTTTCCTTTGTTAAAGGATCAGTATAATAAGAATAATCAGAATTTTCGTACAAAATTCTCTTATATTGATAACGAGTATCATAATTACCTACAAATTCAGTATCTATAACCTCATATATTTCAGCTACGTAAAGTTTTCTTAATTTATACCGCCTATATTTTCTCTTAAAAATATAGGCAAATAACATTTTTAACTTACACTGTTTTTCAGTCTTACTTTTAAACATAAAGTTATCCTCCTTTAAAATTATTTAATGAAAGTGTTATATATTACAATACTTCACAAAAACTTGAAAATTCCTCCATCTCGATAAAATCAAAAGGATTTCTTTTTTCACTTCTAATCTCATCAAAGAAATCTTTTTCATTTTCGTCAGAGAACTTTGCGTAAATTACAATGATATTCTGATTTATTTCCAAAACAGCATAATAGTCAACTCTAGTAGATAAATCTTTCAAAAGAAAATTATGGTAATATCCACTTCGCGTTCTAATAAGATTTACCTTAGTTGGTTTACCGCGAACCAGCATTTTTTCTGCAAGAGACTTACTAAAGTTCTTTGATAGTGTATTATAAGCACAATTTATAGCATAATTTTTTGAAATAATGTAACAAAGAATAGGAGCTACAAACTGCATAAAAATTATAGCTATTAATGGAAATGGTTCCATAAAACCTTGTACAGCTAAAGCAAAACCAATATTAGGAGTTAAAGCAATACATATAAACGATAAAATTACCACAATAAAAATTAATATAGCATACACAAAAGACACCTTAAAAGCATTTTTTCTTCCAAGTTTCTCAGCTTTGTTTAAAGAGCTCCATTTCCGAAATTTCATCATAATTAAAATCCTCCTTAATTTAATATTAAGACAGATAGAAAAAGTAAAATCTACCTGAATAAACAGTTACAATAACGATATTATAACATAAATTAACATAAATAACAAGTAGAAACAACAATTTAATAAGGCTATTGTTACTAGTCAATAGTTTTAATGCAAAAATTATTGCAAACGTTGTAACGAAGTCTACGAAGGAATTTTCTTAAAAACATTATCTATAAACAGGTTATTACATAAAATTTTACAAAAATATAATGTTTTATGAAATAGCCTTTACAATTTATAAAAAAATTCATATAATAATAGAGGTGATATAAATGAATTTTTTTAAGGACTTATATGAAGATGCTAAAAATATACAAAAAATGGATCCAGCTTCTAGAAATATACTAGAAGTAATAATTTTATATCCACGGCTTTCACATACTAATATTTCATAGAATATCACATTTACTATACAAACATAAACTATTCTTCTTAGCAAGGCTAAATTCGCAGGTTCGGTAGATTTTTTACAGGAATAGAAATACACCCAGGAGCAAAAATAGGAAAAAAACTATTTATAGACCATGGAATGGGAATAGTAATAGGGGAAACAGCAACAATTGGGAATAATTGTACAATATACCATAATGTAACGCTTCGGAGGAACAGGAAAAGACAAAAACAAAAGACACCCAGACTTAGGAAACAATGTAATAGTAGGCTGTGGAGCAAAAGTACTTCGGGCCAATAAAAATAGGAAACAATGTAAAAATAGGAGCAAACTCAGTAGTATTAAAAGATATCCCAGAAAATTCAACAGTAGTAGGAATTCCAGGAAAAATAATTAATAAAATGTAAAGAAATAACAATAAATCATCTCATTATTCAAAACAAAAATAAGATTTTTAAGCTATACACAAAAGTATAACTAAAAAATCTTATTTTTTGTATTATCCATATAATTGTTTTATACTAGGCTGATTTTTCTCAGAAATTATCCAAAGCCTTTGAGCAAAAGAATACTCCTTATTATTCTCATCTAAATTATGAACATTTTCATAATCAAAAACATAAACACCAGCAGTTTTCCAACATATTTTGTGCAAACGGGGGAAGCCTTTAGACTCATGAGAATCTGTTACAACAAACCCTTTTGTTCTTAATTCAAGAGCCTTTTTGAGAGTTATCTTAGCATAAAGCTCAAACAACCCAAACTCAGCTTCACAAATAAGCCGTTGCTCTAATGGTGTTAATAATTTACTCATAAAGTAACCTCCTTTAATGAAAAATATCTTAAATTATTCCTACTCTGAATCTACAAACTGATAATAATAAACAAAATTTTCTTTAGAAATTTTTTCCAGTTTTTCATGATTCAAATAAATCTGTACCATTTCTTCCTCATCATCAGCCAATATTAGTGAAGCTTCAAGTATACTATTAGGCTTAGTAGCTTGCTTAAAAATATACTCACCATAAACCCCATCTTTTGCTTTAATCATAATTATGGGGCAAAGTTCATTTGGTTTTAACATTGAATTTACTAAAGATATGTTAAAAATCCTAGTTAGCCGATGATGTTCAAGAGATATATAATCATTTAAGTTAACAAAATATAGGAAAGCTCCTAATATTGTATAAAAAATTATAGCATATATTAGAAGAGGTATGTGAGTTGATATATAAGCAATAGTTATAGGCTCACCACCAAGTATGGAGCCAATAAAGATTACAAGTGTAATAAATAGTAGTGTAATAAATGTCTTTTTTAAGGCAGGTTCCTTAGCAGTTTTTTTAGCCTCCATCATAAATAAGTTATCATCACAAGTATTCTTCATAAAAAGTCCTCCTTTTAAGGCTTAAAAGCATATAGAAAAAATATCT
Source organism: Clostridia bacterium (assembly GCA_022791325.1). GTDB lineage: Bacteria > Bacillota > Clostridia > TANB77 > CAG-508 > UMGS1663. The sequence continues at coordinate 34,638 of JAAVYV010000053.1, read as the reverse complement.
TTCTATATAAGTTACAAGTTGCAATAACATAATTATAACAAAAATTAACATAAAATACAATAGCCTAAAATATTTATTTGTAAGATGTATTGTTGCTATGCTGAAAATTATGTGAGTCGTACTAAAACAAAGATGGAGTTTAAATTTGACAGTCAAAGAATACTAAGAAAAATGAAAGACTGTTACATTGACCCTACAACAAATACAAAGTATAAAAGTGAATCTAAGTATAATATTAAAGTAGGAGAAATAGTAGTCTCATACTCTAGAATAATTAATTTTGATAAAGAGAAATTAGGAAAGCAATATATAACAATAGCATAATTAATAGAACTTAATGAGAAATTAAATAATAATTAGTATCCAAAACAAAAAATTAACTTTAATTAAGGTTGATTTTTTGTGGTTGATTTTTTGTTTTTAGGAAATAATTACCAAACTCTTGTTTTTTATAAAATAATATAGTATAATATTCCCAAAAGTGACAGACTTCCCATTTGGAAACGTCCCCAATGGGAACTTAGGGAGGAAAAAAATGAACAATAAAATAATAATAAAAGGCGCCAAAGAACACAACCTAAAAGATATAAATATAGAAATACCACGAGACAAACTAGTAGTAATAACAGGCCTATCAGGCTCAGGCAAATCATCACTCGCCTTCGACACACTATACGCAGAAGGCCAAAGAAGATATGTAGAAAGCCTATCTAGCTATGCAAGGCAATTCTTAGGTATAATGGAAAAACCAGAAGTAGAATCAATAATAGGGCTTTCACCAGCAATATCAATAGACCAAAAAACAACCTCAAAAAACCCACGTTCAACCGTAGGAACAGTAACAGAAATATATGACTATATCCGTTTACTATACGCAAGAATAGGAGTACCATACTGCCCAAACTGTGGTAAAAAAATACAAAAACAAACAATAGACCAAATAGTAGATATGGTTATGGAACTAGAAGAAGGAACAAAACTACAAGTATTAGCCCCAATAGTAAGAGGAAGAAAAGGCGAATTTGTAAAACAATTAGAAGGATATCAAAAAGAAGGTTTTGTACGTGCAAGGGTAGATGGTGAAACAGTAGAGCTTTCAGATGATTTAGACCTAGACAGAAAGAAAAAACACAACATAGAACTAATAATAGATAGACTAGTTGTAAAAGAAGACATTAGAAGTAGACTAGCAGAAGACATAGAAATGGCTTTCAAATATGCAGAAAAACTAGTCTTAATAGAAGATGCTACAAACAAAACAGAAACACTATATAGTGGAAACTATGCTTGCCCAGACTGTGGAATAAGTATAGGAGAACTAACACCAAGAATGTTCTCATTTAACAACCCATATGGAGCATGCCCAAGTTGTAGTGGAATAGGCTTCTTAATGAAAATGGACGAAGAACTAATAATACCAGACAAAAACAAAACCCTATATGATGGAGTAAAAGCCTTTGGTTCAAGTACAATGAAAAAAGGTGACACCATGGCAAAAATGTATTTTGAAAGTATAGCAAAACACTATGGTGTGAAAATAAAAGATGTACCAATAAAAAAACTACCACGAGATTTCATGGAAAAAATATTATATGGTACAGGAGATGAAGTAATAGACTTTGAATACACATCGTTTGCAGGAACCAGAAAGTTTTCACAGCCATTTGAAGGAGTAATACCAACCTTAGAAAGACGTCATAGTGAAACAAAATCACAAGGAATGCGTGATTTTTATGAAATGTACATGAGTGAAAGCGATTGCCCTACATGTAACGGAGCACGTTTAAGTAAAAACAGTTTATCAGTAAAAGTTGGAGATAAAAACATAAACGAATTAACAGACATGTCAATAGATAAAATAAAAGACTATTTAAATGCCTTAATATTAAGCAAAAAAGACGCAATGATAGCAGACCAAATTCTAAAAGAGCTAAATAAAAGGCTACAATTCTTAATGGATGTAGGCTTAGAATACCTAACACTATCAAGAAATGCAGGAACTCTATCAGGTGGAGAAGCACAACGTATACGTTTAGCAACACAAATAGGCTCTGGGCTAACAGGAGTACTATATATACTAGACGAACCAAGTATAGGGCTTCACCAAAGAGATAATGATAGACTAATAGAAACCCTAAAAAAATTAAGAGACTTAGGAAACACAGTACTAGTAGTAGAACATGATGAAGACACAATGTATGCAGCAGACCAAATAATAGACATAGGACCAGGGGCAGGTGTACATGGTGGAAAAGTAATGGCACAACGGAACTGCTGAAGAAATTAAAAAAGTAGAGGGCTCAATTACAGGAGACTACCTAAGTGGAAGAAAACAAATAAAAGTCCCTAAAAAAAGAAGGAAATCAAATGGAAGAGCAATAGAAGTAAAAGGAGCTATGCAAAACAACCTAAAAAACGTAAACGTAAAATTTCCACTAGGGCAATTTGTATGTGTAACAGGAGTTTCAGGCTCAGGAAAAAGTACACTAGTAAACGAAATACTATATAAAAGTGTAGCAAGAGACCTAAACGGCTCAAACGAAAAACCAGGAAAATGTAAAGAAGTAAAAGGACTAGAAAACATAGACAAAATAATAAACATAGACCAATCACCAATAGGAAGAACACCACGCTCAAACCCAGCAACATACACAGGAGTATTTGACTTTATAAGAGACCTATTTGCAGGAACAAATGAAGCAAAAATGCGAGGATATGACAAAGGAAGATTCAGTTTCAACGTAGCAGGAGGAAGGTGTGAAGCTTGCAATGGAGATGGAATATTAAAAATAGAAATGCACTTCTTATCAGACGTATATGTACCATGTGAAGTATGCCATGGAAAAAGGTACAATAAAGAAACCTTAGAAGTAAAATATAAAGGAAAAACAATATCAGATGTACTAGACATGACAGTAGAAGAAGCGTTAGAATTCTTCAAAAACCTACCAAAAATAAAAAACAAAATACAAACACTATATGACGTAGGCTTAGGCTATATCAAACTTCGGACAACCCTCAACAACGTTATCAGGAGGAGAAGCCCAACGTGTAAAACTAGCAACCGAGCTATCAAAAAAAGCAACAGGAAAAACACTATATATCCTAGACGAGCCAACAACAGGCCTTCACATAGCCGACGTCCACAAACTAGTAGAAATACTACAAAGGCTAGTAGACACAGGAAACAGCATAATAGTAATAGAGCACAACCTAGACCTAATAAAAACCGCCGACCACATAATAGACTTAGGCCCAGAAGGTGGCGACAAAGGAGGCCAAATAATAGCAATAGGCACACCCGAGCAAATAACAAGAAACGACCAAAGCTACACAGGCAAGTTCTTAAAAAAATACCTAAACTAGCAATGGGGACTGTCCCTGAATGGGTGCCGAAAAGCTAGATTGGGAAACTAAAACAAGATACAAAATAGAGAAATAAAACGAAACAAAAATAATGCACAAAAAAATAACCGATGTACCCAATCGGAAAACAAGCAAAGAAAGTAAAAAGGGTAGAAGACAATAAGAAGTAAAAAACAAAAAGCACCCCCTTGGGTAATCGAAGATGTCCCAAGAGGGACTGTCCCCATCGCGGAAACAAGATAGAGAAGAACCTCAAGTAACAAACAATAATAATCTGCTCAGATTAGGAACTGTCCTAATAGCGAAACCAAAAAGAATTTACCAAATTATGCTCTTTTAATATTGCAAAATCACAAAAAACATGATAACATAATACAAGTAACCGCAAACGCAACATATAAAGGAGGATTTTGTATATGAAAAATTTTTCAAACGAAACAAAGAACAAGCGGAGAAATGCAATATTTAAAGTAATTTTAAAACGATATTCTTTTATTGTATGGCTACCAGTATTACTAATAATTTGTAACTTTATAGGTGCTACGTTTTTGACATTAACTGTAGCACCAGAGAGCTACATAGGATATAGTATATTTTTTATTTATTTTTTAAATGTTTTAGTAGGATTTGCAATAGGCATAGCAATACTAATAACTATTATTTTTATAGTTGCAACAATAGATGATTTCATAAAATATTTAAAAAGAGGTACTATAATAGAGGACTTTATTAATAATATTAAGCTTGTAGCAGAAATGTTTATATTTTGTATCCTAATACCAAAGAAAATATTCCTAAGAATTAAAGACGAAAAGAGGCGTTTTAATAATGCTTTGCAGAAAGAATTAGAAAAGGAATAATAATTAAATGAAAAGAAACACATTACATAAATAGTAGTGCGTTTCTTTTTATCACTTATTCCATTTCCTTAATCTCAACCCAAACTCCTCCAAAGGAACACTATCAAAATAAATCTTCTCTGGAGCAATATCTTCACTAGTAGACCACTTTAAAGTTATTCCATAAACACAAACAGATAAAAAAACTTTGGAAACAAGGAAAATAACTTAAAATGGTAGAAAATAATGAGAAGTAAAAAAGTCCACAATTGTGTAATCAAAGATACCCAAAAAGAAACTATCCTAAATGGCAAAAGCGCCAAAACACCAAGTAACAAGAAAGCATACAAACTTTAACAAATTTACAAAAAAATTGAGACATTTTCACTTACCAGTCACAAAACTTTAGCAAAAAATAAAAAAACATGTTGACAATTATGTAAATGTATGATATGTTAACCATGTTGTTACAGTATTATGTATATTAAATGTAGATTTACTATGATATCCTAAAATCTATAATAAAAGCGATAAGTAACTTATAAACATTGTTGGTTTAATCAGGAGGGAGAAAAATGGCAGTAGATTTATTAATATTAAACAAGTTAATGCAACTTAAGCCCAATAGATATTATGAACCTATCATTGAAAGATGGCTAGAAATAGATTTTCCATTGAAGAATTTAGCCCAAGCAAGAACAATATATTCTGATAAATTTTATAGGTATACTACATTTTGTCAAAAAAATGTTAGAAAACAACAAATAGAGGACGGCACAATTATAGCAATGGATTATACAATTAGAGTTCTAAAAAGAGAAAACACTTTTGAACATAATAAAGAACATTTTGAATTTATAAATGATGATATTTGTATACTTATATGGAAAAAATGTTGCCAACAGCATATGCAAGCATTATTAGTTTATTGATTGCTAAAAACATCATAAAGGAAAGTGAAGTAGTAGACGCTACTGGCGAAATAATTGAAGACGAAGTAGTAGATATTACTGATTAAGAAAATAGTTAACTATCGACCAAAAAAGAACTTCTCGTATTGCTTATAATAGCGAGAAGTATAAAAAAACAACACCCCCACAAATATTAAGTTTGTGGGAGTGTTATTTTTTTATTATTTATTTCATTTCCTTAACCTCAAATCATTTTAAGGGCTCAATTGTAAAAACATTAGTACCATTTTGAATAACACTCCATAACGCAATTAAATCTTCTTTTCTAATTTCTATCCACACTTCAACTAATTTTCTTTGTCTATTTGGAATATTTCCATTAAAATCAAAGGTACACCTATATTCAGCACATTGAACATGAAGATGTGGCAGATGATATCTATCACTGACATTAAAAAACATACTAATAATTATTCTATAAAATTGTGAAACAATTGGCAACAATTATTACATTCTAAATAAATAATATCAATAAATTTGAAATTTTTACTATATAGTTATAACACGAATTAAAAAAATGAAATAATAACATACTTAGAACATAGTACTTTGCATAATGCAAAAGCAAAGCTAAAATTTATAATATCTCTAGTAATGGTAAAACTAGGGTGAAAACAACATTATGTTGATTTTGCTCAAGAAATATGTTAAAATTATATTAGAATAAATAAATCAACTAAAAGGAGGATATTTGTTATGAATAAATATTCAAACAAAAAAGCAAGGCGGAACATAAAGGTTGTAGCAACTATAATGTTAGTACTATTTGTACTAAACAGAATAGGAAATTTACTTCTTCTTAAAGCGACATGTTCAGGTGAGCCCATAGTAATAGCTATAATGTGGCAGACAATAGTTGGTGCAGTAACTGTAGGATCAGGAGTACTTATTCTACTTATAGTTTGTTTTGTGTTTTATGAATTATACCAACATTTTGCGAAAAGGAAGAAATAAAAGAAAAAGGCTATAAAAAAGTAAGTCAAAAGGGACGGGGAAATTGACACACTTTATCTTTTAAAGATGTGTCAATTTTCCCCGTCCCTTTTGACTTATTTTTTTACAGCCTTTTTCTTTAACTTTAAAATTGAATTATCTACAATTATTATTATTGTTTTCATTATTGTTATTTCTGTTTTGATTGTTTTGGTTATTTTTTTGGTTATTCTTATTATTTTTATTGTTTTTGTTATTTTTTTCTGACATAAAAATGCACCTACCTTTCTATTACAATTATATTGTGACCTAAAAATTATAAATATATACAAAAAATAAAATGTCAAAAAATGTCACAAAAATTTGTTTAACAAGTATAAAATTCTATGTTATTATAAATAATATAAAAGTGGATGACTTTCCTAAGAATATAAAAAAGAATTTTATTCTAAAATTTCATATTTACAAGAATATCCTAGAATGTATCAAACAATAAAAATTATTAATCAAAAAGAAATTAGAAAAATTGTTATTTCAAAATATGTTATTTTATATTCTATAAATAATAACATTATTAATATCTTAAACAGATACCCACAAAAATCAAATTACATAAACTTAGTCAAAATCTAAGCTATCTATTTTACAAATGCGAAAAATATGTTATAATGCCTTTATAAATAAAAAGAAAGAATAATATTTTCTAAGTGGAAAAGCCACATAAGAAAATCTAATTCTTCCATAACCATCTTCTAAGAAAACATAGGCGCTATTGCGGATAACTTTTCTAAGAATATAAAAAAGGAATGATAATATGGAAAATATAGTAATAGGAATAGAAGGCTTAGTAGGAAGTGGAAAAACCTCAATATGTAGGGAACTACTTTCTAAAATACCAAATAGTGTAATCTTTCATGGAGGAAACTTATATAGAGGCATAGTATATGCATTTATGTCTAAAAACAAGAGCCTCGAAACATTACAAAATATTGACATTACAAAAATAATGAAAGAGTTAGATGTAAAAATTGAACTTGAAGACAACGAAACAGTAGTATACATAGGAAATAAAAAAATAGAAGAAGAAAAATTGCAAAATAAAGAAACATCAATGGCAGTATCAGTTGTAGCAAATAAAGCAAGCAACGCCGAAATGTTTATTTTTGCAAGAAACATCATAAATAATTTAAAAGAAAAATATAATGTAATAGTATCAGGAAGAGCACTTATGGAAATATATCCAAACTTAGACTATCACTTTTTCATAACGGCATCTTTAGAAGAACGAGCAAAGAGAAAGTTAAATCAATATGATAGAAAAGTAAGTTTAGAAGAATTAAAAGAACATATTGCTAAAAGGGATGAACTACAGGAAAAAACAGGATTTTATAAGAAATATCCAAACACAATAACAGTTGATGTCACAAAATGTAGAACAGCATTAGAATCAACCAATGAAGTGTGTAAATATATAAAAGAAATTGAGGAAATATATGTATAAAGATATATTATTTTTAACTAATAAAAAGATAATTTAGAAGTAATTTAAAAATGTAGGGGTGATTATTAATTGCCCGTGCTACAAAGAAATTACCCCAAAAACATATAAAATATATGAGTAAACAATACAAAATTTTTAACAATTTCTTCGAAGAGCTGGCGATTATTTCTTAGCTGTTCGAGCAAAGCGAGTTACAGATAAGTTATGCGTTAGCTTAATCGCCCCTACATATACAATTAAAAATTCAAAATTATAAATAGAAAATTAGAAATCTGCCAACTGACACCCAATTTCTAATATAAAAGGAGAAAAATAATGGAATTTAAAAACGAAAAATTAGAACAATTTAATAAATTTGCTAGTGGAAAGAAAATAGCAATTATAGGGCTAGGAGTGAGCAACTTACCACTTTTAGACTATTTTCATAATCTATCTTGCAAAATATCTGTTTTCGATAATAGAACAAAAGAAGAACTAAATAAAGAAACAATAGAAAAAATAGATAGATATGGAATAAAATATTTTGGAGGAGAAAATAACCTAGAAAATTTAAAGGGCTTTGACATTATTTTCCGCTCACCAATAGTAATGCCATATAGAAAAGAGATAAAAAAAGAACAAGAAAGAGGAGCTTTAGTAACTTCTGAAATTGAAATGGTATTAAAATTAACACCAAGTAAAGTGATTGGAATAACAGGAACTGAAGGAAAAACAACTACAACATCAATAATTTATGAAATAATAAAAAAATCAGGATATAAATGTTTCTTAGGAGGAAACATAGGAAAACCGATTTTTACAGAAGTAAAAAATATGAGACCAGAAGATATAATAGTTCTAGAAATGAGTAGTTTCCAATTAACAAATATGAAGGTTAGTCCACAAATTAGTGTTGTAACAAATATATTCCCAGATCACTTAAATGTACACAGCTCTTATGAAGAATACAGAGAAGAAAAGAAAAACATATTTAAACATCAAAATGAAAGTGGAATTATTGTACTAAACTATGACAATGAATATACTCGTGAATTTGCAAAACAGGCAAATGGAAAAGTAATATTTTTTAGTAGTAAAGAAAAATTAGAAGATGGATTCATATATGACAATAATGATGGAATAATAAAATATTGTGAAGATGGAGTTAGGAGACATCTAATAAAAAAAGAAGATGTAAGATTACGAGGAATACATAACTATGAGAATATTTGTACAGCATTAGCAGCAACAAGTTCTTTAGTAAATTTAGAAACAGCAATTCAAGCTATAAAAGAATTTAATGGAGTAGAACATAGGCTAGAATTTGTAAGGGAGAAAAATAATATAAAATGGTATAATGACTCAATAGGAACAAGCCCAGCAAGTACAATAGCAGGACTAAACGCATTTGATGAAAATATCATATTATTAGCAGGAGGCTCAGATAAAGGACTAGACTACAAAGAAGTAGGAGAGGTAGTAGCAGATAAAGTACAAACATTAATATTAACAGGGCCAACAGCAACAAAAATAGAAGAAGCAACAAGAAAAGCACCAAAAGGAGAAAAAGTAGAAATATGCTATGTAGAAAATATGCGGAGAAGCAGTAAAACTAGCAAACAAGAAAGCAAAACCAGGAGACATAGTACTACTTTCACCAGCAAGTGCAAGCTTTGATGCTTTCAAAAACTTTGCAGAAAGAGGAAATAAATTTAAAGAATTAGTAAAAGAATTATAAGATAATCAATAGATAAAAATTTGAAGGATTTCGTTTGTAGGGGTCGCCGAAGGCGGCGACCCCTACAATGTAAAAAATAAACATAATTTAAAAAGAAGGTAGTATTAATGGAAAAATATCTAGACTTTAAAAATAAAATAGAATATGATAAATTAAAAGAAATGGGTGGAATAATTAAAAGAGGCGAAATAGTTATATTCCCAACAGAAACAGTATATGCAATTGGAACAAATGGTTTAGATGAAGAAACTATAAAAAAGTTATATAAAATAAAACAAAGACCACTTGATAAGCCAACCAGTTTACTAGTTTCAGATATGGAAATGGTCAAAAACTTAGCAAGAGATATAACAGAAAAAGAATATAAATTAATGAAAACATTTTTTCCAGGGCCATTAACAATTATACTAAAAAAGAAAGATATAGTTCCAAACATATTAACAGGAAACACCAATACAATAGGAATAAGAATGCCAGAAAATGAAATTGCAAGAAAACTTATTGAATATGCAAATGTTCCAATTGCAGCTCCAAGTGCTAATATAGCAAATAAACCATCAGGAACAAACATAGAAAATATAATAAATGATTTTAAAGAAACAGTAGATTACTATATAGATGGAGGAGAAAGCAAAATAGGCTTAGGCTCTACAATAGTAAAAATTGAAAATAATGTTCCAATAATTTTAAGAGAGGGTAGTATAACAAAAGAACAAATATATGAATGTTTAAAGTAAAAGTGACAGGAAAGACGTCCAAATCCTTCCCACTAATACATTGTTAATTAAAGTATCACACAAAATAAGTATACTGAATAAGATAATGTATAAAAGTATAAGGAGGAAAACTATGTATTATCAAAATTATGAAGATTATATGAGAAGTGTTCTTGGATATCCAGTACAAACTACATATGATAATTACATTATTGAAAGCAGAGATTATAATGTAAACTATCAAAACAATAGTGAATTAGAAAGTATGTATCCTGAAATTTATAAAAAAATAAACCCAGTGGTATGTGAAGTATGTGAAAGAAGCAAAACACCTATTACAAAAGAAATAATAGAAAATATGGTTGAAGAAGTATACCAAAAGATAGAAATAAACAATGAAATATGGCTAAAAATAAATGTAGATGAAAACATTACACACAAAGAAATACAAAATAGAACTACAAATACAAATTCAAAAACAAATTCAGTCCGAAATGTTCCAGAAGTAGAATCTGCAAGGCAAATAGGCCAAACTGACAATAGGCAAAGAAGACCAAACATCCCATTATTAAGAGATTTAATAAGAATATTAATACTAAACAGAATATTAGGAGGAGGTTTTCACAATAGACCACCACGCCCAAGACCACCATTCCCAGGACCGGGAAGACCACCATTTCCAGGAGGACCAGGAGGAATGCCACCACGTCCACAACCTAGAGACTATGAAGACTATTTTAAATTTTAAATATTAAATAAGAAAATCAATTTTATTTAATTTTAATAAGAAAAGGGGCTGTAAAAAAAGGAAAGTTTTGAATGCGTCCAAAATCTTTCCTTTTTTACAGCTCCTTTTCTCAGATTAGCCTAGGTTTTATCCTCAAAAGGGTAAACTGTACCAATCCTAGGTTTTATCCTCAAAAGGACTACTCCCTTAATAGGGCAAGGAAGAATCGAACTTACCGTTTCTACACTTGTGGGTGTAGCGTGCTTCCAACTTACACTATTGCCCTAAAATAAACGTAAATTTACGTTATAACAGCCCAGACGGGATTCGAACCCGCAACTATTCGGTTGCCCCCCGAGAGCTTTAACCATTAAGCTACTGGACTTAAAAATAAATGTAAAATATTTATACCATAATTTTTTATATATGTCAACCTTTTTTTGAAATAAATTTTGTAGCGTGTTACTATTCATGGATAATATTAAATATTCAATATATACGTAGGGCATATAATAGCTATCCACTCCTCGAAGAAATTACCCAATATTATTATAATTAAGTAAATTCGTTGGAGTTTACAAAGTTGCTACTCACATCTACATCGTAAAATATAATTTAGGCGGTAAATTGTAACTTTGTAGCTTTATTGCAATTTTGTAATTTTATGAAATAACCTTGGGTAGAAAATGTCAAAAATTGACATAAAGTGAATAAACTGATATAATAATATTGTAAGTATATGTACATAAATGATTAAAGTATTATGAAAAAGCAGAAAAGTTTAACCTTTGAATATATTAAGAAAGAAGGTAATTATTTATGAGTAATGTAGAAGATATTAAAAAGTATATAAGTAGTTTAGGGTTTGATATAGATTTAGAAATTGATATATATAAAGAAGCAATAAAGCACTTTTTAGATAAGCAAGACTTAAATGGATTAACTCAGTATATATCACAAATACAAAATTGTGGGGGATATGCATTAGAAATACCAACATGTATATGGCCCGTAAAAGAATACACATTTGAAGAAAAAGTATTAAGGATATTAGAATTGTATCCATTTGTTAGATTATTATCAACTGGAGAAATTAAAGATAACGAATATGTAGTACTGTATAGAGCAAAAGAAGGTGGACACCACTTTATAAAAATCAAAGATAGTGGTGAAATAGTAGAAAAGAATGGAAGTAATATGCCACAGAAATTTTATGGATGGGATAATTTAGAAGATGCACCAGAAGCTGTTTTTGCAGTAGTAAAACAAGAATATAGAGATGAAAAGATAAAAAAATTACCACAATGTAATACAACAATATATTTAGACCAAAACGCTTATGAATATGAAGGAGATGGATACAAAGATATATGTAAAAAAAATGCACGGAGCACCATCTACATTTGAAATAAAATTGAAAGAGTCATATAACAATAGAAAATCTTCATTTACATATAATAATAAAACATTTTATTTAAAACATAAAAAAGGAGAAGAATTAATATACATATGTGACGAAAATAAAGTACTAGGTATGACTTATACAGATGGAGAAACATTTATAATAGAAATAGAAGAAGAAAACAAAAATGAAATATATGGTTTTGAGGTGGCAGTTGAAAGTTTAACAAAAAATAATAATTTAAAAGGTGATTCAAGTAATGAAATAGAAAAGTAAAACTATATAACTTTTAAATTAAAATAACTCCAAATAGTTAGTAAGATTCTAATTATTTGGAGTATTTTATATGAAAAAAATACTAAAAATTAAACGATGTTAACCTTGACAAACAAATATAATTGATATATAATGTTAACCGAAGTTAACAAAAGGAGAAAAGTATGATATCGAAAGCATTAGAAGAGTATTTAAAAACAATGTATATACTAAAAAAGCAAAATAATAATATACGAGTTACAGATATTGCAGAAAAAATGAACTGTACAAAAGCAAGTGTAAACAAAGCAATATATAATTTAAAAGATAATGGACTTTTAAACTATGAATCTTATGGAACAATAGAAATGACAGAAGAAGGGGAAAACTTGGCCAAAAAGATATTAGAAGCATATGATATTGTTTATTTGTTTTTAAAAGATGTTCTAAATATAGAAGAAGAAAAAGCTATGAAAGAAGCAGAAAATATAAAATCTTCAATAACAGACGAAACAGTAAATAAACTTGCTAAATATGTGCATAAAGTTTTGGATTTAAATAGTTTGGATTGCGATTATGATATTAATAAGGAAAAATGTAGGAGTTGTGCTAGGAGAACAAATAGAAAATAAATAATTATAACCTGTAGGGGTCGCCGCCATCGGCGACCCGTACTCCAACGAAATTGCTTAAATAAAATATATTTAGGGAATGTTCTTCGAAGAGCGGGTCGCCGATGGCGGCGACCCCTACAAATAAAACAATCTAAATTATCAACTATAATAAACTAAATTAAGGAAGGAAAAATATGGAAAATACATTATTAGAAATAAAAGATTTATATGTAAATGCAGAAAATAAGGAAATTTTAAAAGGAATAAATTTAAAAATAAATAAAGGAGAAATTCATGTAATAATGGGACCAAACGGCTCACGGAAAAAGTACAACAGCAAATGCAATACTAAATAACCCAGAATATACAAAAACAAAAGGAACCATAAATTTTGAAAAAGAAGATATAACAAACTTAAAAACAGACGAAATAGCAAGAAAAGGAATATTCATGTCATTCCAACTACCAGAAGAAATACCAGGAGTAACAGTCACAAACTTCCTAAAGTATGCCAAAAACAAAGTAACAGGAAAACCAGTAAAAATATTTGAATTTAAAGAAGAACTCAAAAAATATATGAGTGAGCTAAACATGAACTCAAAAAATATGGAAAGAAGCTTAAATGTAGGATTTTCAGGTGGAGAAAAAAAGAAAAACGAAATACTTCAAATGCTAGTACTAAACCCAAAACTAGCAATACTAGACGAAACAGACTCAGGCCTAGATGTAGACGCAATAAAAACCGTTTCAAAAGGAATAGAAATGTTTAAAAATAGCGAAAATGGAATACTAATAATAACCCACAACACAAAAATATTACATAGCCTAAAAGTAGACTACGTCCACATATTAGTAAATGGAAAAATAGTAAAGACAGGTTCGCAAGAATTGGCTAAAGAAATAGAAGAAAACGGATATAGTGAGTATAAATAAAATTAGAATTGGGGCGTCGCTAGCATTGGGGACTGTCCCTGAATGGGTGCCGAAAAAACAAGAGAGGGTAGCTTTGGGGACGGTTCGTAATCGGAAACAAGATAGAGAAGAAATTTAAGTAACGAACAAAAATAATCTGGCTAGATTAGGAACTGTCCCCAAAGCGGAAGCTAAGAAAAATAACTTATAAGGGTAGAGAAAGACAAGAAGTAAAAAACAAAAAGCACCCCCTTGGGTAATCGAAGATGTCCCAAGAGGGACTGTCATAAACAGCGGAAACAAGATAGAAAATTAAAATAATTGCAAAACAAAAATAATTGAAATAAACAAGTTTTAGCTAAAAATAACCCGTTCAAAGTGTAGATATAATTTGAACTACTCTACATTAATTAGATTAGGAGCTAAAAATAATCTAAACGAAACAAAAGTAAAATAGAAAATCAAGAATAAAATTTTCTAAGCTCATTCTTCGCTAAGATTTCTTAGTCGTAGCATTTTAATGCGTACGAATAAGTTATGCTTTAGTAAAATCTAATTTTTCCATAACCATCTTCTAAGGAAACTCACCGCTATCACGGATGACTTTCAAAAGAATATGAAAAAACTGCTCCAATTAATCGGAGCAGCTGGGAGAGAGTTTATCTGAGTATTTCTCTTTTCCAAATGGTGAAAGTAGCGGCAATGCATAAAAGCAACGATACACAACTAATAAACGCATTATCGAAAGTGGTGTTAAGTACCGTGAGTGCTAAGCCAGGAATGAAAAATACAAGATACAGGAAAAAAGTTTGAAATCTCTTAGTCATAGTGAAACCTCTCTTTCAAATATAAAGTTATTAACTTATTACATTATCATTATATCACAAATTAACATAAAATTCAAATTTAGAAAGGAACCAAAAATGTCAAAAACAAACCTACAAGAAATAAATCGAAACATCTACGATATAAAAAACAAAGACAAATACGAATTCAAAATAAAAAAAGGTTTAACACCAGAAATAATTAAAGAACTATCAAAACAAAAAAACGACCCCGACTGGATGAAAGAATTTAGACTAAAAGCACTAGAAGTCTACAACAAATTAGAATTACCAACTTGGGGACCAGACCTATCAGAACTTAACATGGACGAAATATCAACCTATGTAAAACCACAATCAAAACTAAATAACTCTTGGGAAGAAGTACCAGAAGATATAAAAGACACATTTGAAAAACTAGGAATTCCAGAGGCAGAAAAAACATCACTAGCAGGAGTAGGAGCGCAATACGACTCAGAAGTAGTATACCACAGTATGAAAGAAGAACTAATAAAACAGGGTGTAATATACACAGACATGGAAACAGCAGTAAGGGAATACCCAGAGCTAGTAAAAGCACACTTCATGAAATGTGTACCAGTACATGACCACAAATTCGTAGCACTACATGGAGCAGTATGGTCAGGAGGTTCATTTGTATATGTACCAAAAAATGTACATGTAGATATACCACTTCAATCATACTTCAGACTAAACTCACCAGAATCAGGTCAATTTGAACACACACTAATAATAGTAGAAGAAGGAGCAAGCCTTCACTTTATAGAAGGTTGTAGTGCACCAAAATATAACAAAGTAAACTTACACGCAGGATGTGTAGAGTTATATGTAAAAGACAACGCATATTTAAGATACTCAACAATAGAAAACTGGTCAAAAAACATGTTAAATCTAAACACAAAAAAGGCGATATGCGGAAAAAATGCACAAATAGACTGGGTATCAGGCTCATTCGGGTCAAAAATATCAATGCTATATCCAATGAGTATATTAAATGGAGAAGGAGCAAAAACAGAATTCACAGGAATATCATTTGCAGGAGCAGGGCAAAACCTAGACAATGGCTTCAAAGTAGTACACAATGCGCCAAACACATCAAGTGTAGTAAACGCAAAATCAATATCAAAAAACGGAGGAAAATGTACCTACCGTTCACTAGTACGAATAAACGAAAACGCCAAAGGCTCAAAATCATCAGTATCATGTGAATCACTAATGCTAGACGACAAATCAATATCAGACACAATACCAACAAGTGATATAAGAACAGACGACGTAGAATTCTCACACGAAGCAAAAATAGGAAAGATAAGTGACAAAACAATATTCTACCTAATGAGTAGAGGCTTATCAGAAGAAGACGCAAAAGCCATGATAGTACGAGGTTTCGCCTACCCAATCTCAAAAGAACTCCCAATAGAATACGCCGTAGAAATGAACAACCTAATAAACCTAGAACTAGAAGGCACGGTAGGCTAGCATTGGGGATTGTCCCTGAATGGGTGCAAAAAAACTACTGCCCAAAATTTAAGGCAGTAGCAAGAGATTTTAAGATATATCCTTATTCACCATCTTTAAGAAATACAGTAGCAATACTGACGATTAAAAATGCTGTACAGATACAGATTACACCTGCAATAACCAGTGCACCATTTTCAAGTGAACTAGTAATGAGTAGTCCAAGCCCCACAAGAAAAAGAGCAAAGAACAATACAGCAATAACAGTACTTTTTTTCATAAAGCAAACCTCTCTTTCAAAATAAAGTTATTAACTTGTTACATTACTATCATAACACATTTTACATAAATATGCAAATATAGAAAGGAAAACCAACATGCCAAACCTAAAATTAAACGAAACACCATTAAGAACTGCAAAGAATTACAATATAAATAATATAAACTTAGAAAATATAGAACTACCCAAAAATATAAGTCAATTTAAAAATGTTTCAATAATAGGTGTAGAATATACAAACAATATAAATACAAATAATTTAACATATGGCTTATCAAAAACATTAGAAAACCAAGTAAAACAAAACTCAAATCAAAAAGTAAAAATGCAAATACAAAATAACGAAAATGCCCAAATAGACTTCAAATTTGATAATCAAAATACTGAATTAGTAGAAAACATTGAAATAGTAGCTGAAGAAAAATCGCAAGGAGCAATAACAATAAAATATGAATCAACCGAAGAAGTAGAAGCCTATCACAATGGAATAATAAACATAATAGCAAAGCCAAACTCTAACCTAAACATAATACTAGTAAACCTAATGAACACAAACTCAAACAACTTCCTATCAATCCAAAACACTTTAGAAGGAAATGCAAAAGTAACATATTGGATAATAGACTTTGGAGGAAAAAACAGCATAACAAACTACTACTCAAACCTAAAAGGAAATTTCTCAGAAAACAATATAAACACAATATACCTAGGAAAAGAAGAACAACAATTTGACTTAAACTACATAACACATCTACAAGGCGAAAAAACAAAAGTAAACATAGAAGTACAAGGAGCCCTAACAGACAAAGCCAAAAAGAACTTCAAAGGAACCATAGACTTTAAGAAAGGTTCAAAAAAAGCAATACGGAAACGAAGCAGAAGCATGTACACTATTATCAAGCACAGCAAAATCAAAAGCCCTACCAATGCTACTATGTTCGGAAGAAGACGTACAAGGAAACCACAGTACAAGCACACGGAAAAATAGGCAAAAAAGAGTTATTCTATATAATGAGTAGAGGACTAACACAAAAAGAAGCAAACAAACTAATAATAAGAGCTAAATTCAACAAAATAATAGAAACAATACCAAACGAAGATCTAAAATGCCAAATAGTAAAAGCAATAGAACAAAGACTAGACTAGCACATTAGGCAGTCGCTAGCATTGGGGACAGTCCGTAATCGGAAACAAGGCAGAAAAGTAGCTATTTAGGACGGTTCGTAATCGGAAACAAGATAGAGAAGCACTTTAA
Source organism: Clostridia bacterium (assembly GCA_022791325.1). GTDB lineage: Bacteria > Bacillota > Clostridia > TANB77 > CAG-508 > UMGS1663. The sequence goes on along the minus strand of JAAVYV010000053.1, from coordinate 16,847 downwards.
GTAACGAACAAAAATAATTTGGCTAGATTAGGAACTGTCCCCAACGCGGACACAAGTGCAAAACATAAATAATATCAAAAAAATCGCAAATAAAAGAAAAAAGGAGAAAAAGACATGAAATTTTACATAGGCTCAGGATTCAAAAATGCAGAATTAGTGAACGAATTTTCAAAAAAATTACAAAATTATGGCTGGCAACATACATACAATTGGGCTGAAAATATAAAAGAAAATGAAACAATAGAAGATTTAATTGAATATTCAAAACTTGAACAAAAAGGAATAGAAGAAGCAGATGCTGTAATAATAATATTACCAGCAGGACGCGGAACACACATAGAGCTAGGAATGGCAATAGCATTAAATAAAAAAATATATCTATATTCTAGCCAAAAAGAAGAATTTGATATAGAAAACACAGTAAATTTCTATCAAATTCCAAGTATCCAAAGAATAGTTGGAGATATAGACTATGCCATAAAAGAAATAACAAAGTAGTTGGAGGAGAAAATGAAACCATCAGAAATGAAGCAAATAGTTAATATGCTATATAATGAATGGAATTTAGGAAAAAAAGAAGCAAAAGCAAAGGGAAAAATATGTGCATGGATATATCTATTTGAAGTTCTTGAAGAAACTGAAAAAGTAGTATTGGAAAAAGAAAATAATAAAGTTATAGGAATGTGCGGATATGCAAAGTGGCATTCTAAAAAATACATACTAAGAAAGAAATTTTTTAAATTATTAAAAATTATATGTATAAACAGTCCGTTAATAAAAGATAAAAAAGCAATCATAAAGTATAGTAAAGACTATGACTACACTCCAGTAGAACTAGAAAATCATTTTGATGGTGAAATAAGCTTATTAATAGTAGACGAAAATTATCGAGGGAAAGGTATTGGCAAAAAAATGATAAACAAAATATTTGAATATGCGAAAAAAGACAATATGAAAAATATTGAAATACTTACAGATGAAAGTTGTAACTTTAAATTTTATGAAAATTGTGGTTGCAAAAAGGTATTTGAGAAAATTATACCAAATAGAGAGCCAGATATACTAGGAAATGAAACAAGCGAAAAAGGCTATATTTATGAAAAAGGATTATAAAGATATGAATAAAAGAATATTTACAGGAAATTATGAAGAATGTAAAGTTGGAAATTTAATTTCTATTTCAGGTGATAGAGGAAGAAGTGTAGGGTTTAAAGGAAGAGCAATACCACAGCTTGCACCAAAGCGAGGTTTTTGGAATATATGGTATGAAAATATTGGTAAAATTCCAGAAGAAGAAAATACAAGATATTACATAAATGAATATTATAAACAAGTATTATCAAAAGTAGATATATTAGAATTACTAAAAAATGAAAAAGACCCAATATTATTATGCTTTGAAAAAGGACAACAATTTTGCCATAGACATATTCTAGCTGAATATATAGAAATGAAATATAAAATAAAAGTTATAGATATTAAAATAGATGAAAATTTAAACATTACAGAGAATAAAAGACCAGAAAATATAAGAAGAATATTAGAAGAAATAATTCAAAAAGAAATGGAGGCATTACAAATATGGATGCAAACCAAATAAAAAAAGACTTCCCAATATTGCAAAATAAAGAAATAACATACCTAGATAGTGGAGCAACAACCCAAAAACCAACACAAGTAATAAAAGCAGTAGAAGAATTCTACGAAAAATACAATGCAAACCCACATAGAGGAGCATATTCATTAAGCATAGAAGCTACAGAAGCTTACGAAAATACTAGAAAAAAAATAGCAAAATTTATAAATGCAAAATATCCAGAAGAAATAATATTTTCAAAAAATGCCACAGAAAGTTTAAACTTGACTGCATATTCATATGGAATGGAAAACTTAAGAAAAGAAGATGAAATAGTAATATCAATAATGGAACATCACTCAAACCTAGTACCATGGCAAAAAGTATGTAAGCAAACAGGTGCAAAGCTAAACTATATGTACATAAATAATGAATTTGAAATAACAGAAGAAGAAATAGAAAGCAAAATAACAGACAAAACAAAAATAGTTAGTATAACACATGTTTCAAACGTATTAGGAACAATAAACAACATAGAAAAAATAATAAAATGTGCCCATAAAAAAGGTGCAATAGTAATAGTAGATGCTTCACAAAGTATACCACATATGAAAATAGATGTAGAAAAGCTTCGGCTGTGACTTCTTGATATTCTCAGGACATAAAATGCTAGCACCACTAGGAATAGGAGTTCTATATGGAAAAAAAGAATTATTAAACAAAATGACACCTTTCCTAATGGGTGGAGATATGATAGAATATGTATATGAGCAAGAAACAACCTTTGCACCACTGCCAAATAAATTCGAAGCAGGAACACAGAACATAGAAGGAGTAATAGGCTTAGGAGCAGCAATAGACTATATAGAAAATATAGGGTATGAAAATATACAAAAAATAGAAAAAGAAATAGTAGAATATGCAAAGCAAGAGCTATCAAAACTAGATTATTTAGAGCTATATATGACACCAAACAGTAATAATCATTCAGGAGTAATATCCTTCAATATAAAAGGAATACACCCACATGATGTAGCTAGTATATTAGATAGTAAAGGAATATGTATTCGTTCAGGAAACCATTGTGCACAGCCACTAATGAGATTTTTAGGAATAGACTCAACCTGTAGAGCAAGTTTTTATTTCTATAATACGAAGCAGGATGTGGATAGGTTAGCCCAAGGATTGAATAAGTCTTATGAAATGTTTAGAAAATATATTGGTTAGTTAATTCCAATTGGGGACGTTTCCAAATGGGGTATCTGTCACTTTTGGGAACTATAAAATCTAAATTAAAATGGGGAAAGTTAAATGGATATACAAACAAATGTGATAAAGGAAGCAATAGAATTTTATAATATACGAGATACAGAGTATATAGAAAAATGTTATGAATGTATAGAATTTATAAATAAGAATGCAAATATTAAAATAAAAATGCATGAGTTATTTAATATTTTATATATAGATGAGAATACCCAATTATCAGAATTATGGAAAATTAAGAATATAGAAGAATTATTTGGAAAAGATTGTCATCCATTTATTACAAATATTTTATTGCTTATTAGTTATAAAAAACATTCTGATAATATGAAAAAATACAAATTAGATAAAAAGCAATGTAGAATTCATAAAGAAAGAGTAAAAGGGGCACTCACAAATGATATCTATCAAAGGAATTATAATGGTATAAGAATTTCACAAATGTTATGGGGCACATACTTTACTAACTTAAAGTTAATTGAAGTAGGAAGACTACAATATGAATTTTGCAAAAATAACCCAATAACAAATAAAGAAGAGCAATGTATAAAAATACATATACCCAGCGATAAAAAGTTAGATAATAAAGAAGTAAAAAAATCATTAAATTCATCAAAGCAATTCATTAAAAGATATTTTAAATTAAATAATCCTAAATACTATTGTAATAGCTGGCTGTTAAGTAATCAAATAAGAAACTTATTACAAGAAGATTCAAATATAGCCAAATTTCAAGATATGTTTAATATAAATGAAACAGAAGAATGTATTGATGACATATTAAATTTTGTTTATAATATAAGAAATATTAATGACTATAATAATTTAGCAGAAAATACCACATTACAAAGAAAAGTAAAAAAATATTTATTAGAAGGTAAAAGCATAAAAAAAGGAATAGGTATTTTAAAATAGATTATAAAGAAGGAGAAATAATGGAAGATTTATCAGATGTATACAATGAGCTAATAATGGAACACAGTATGAACTCATACAACAAGAAAAAACTAGAAAAAGCAGACTATCAGCAAATAGGACATAACCCAAATTGTGGAGATGAAATTACACTAGAATTAAAATTAAATGGAAATATAATTGAAGACATGGCATTTTCAGGACATGGCTGTGCCATATCACAAGCATCAACTTCAATAATGATAGATACACTAAAAGGAAAAACACTAGAAGAAGCACAAGAAATAGTAAATACATTTATAGGAATGATAAAAAGAGAAATAACTAACGAAGAAACCTTAAAAAAACTAGAAGATGCAATAGCCTTCAAAAATGTAGCAAATATGCCCGCAAGAGTAAAATGTGCATTACTTGCATGGCATACGATTCAAGAAATAATAAATAAAAAAATATAAAATAGAGGAATTAAAAAATGGAAAATAAAAAAGTACTATTAGGTATGAGCGGTGGAGTAGATAGCTCTGTATCAGCCGTTCTACTACAAGAACAAGGATATGAAGTAATAGGAACAACACTAGAACTATTTGCAGGAAGTAGCTGTTGTAATGTAAATACATATATAGATGCTAAAAACGTATGTAATACATTAGGAATACCACACTTTACCTATGATTATAAACAAGAATTTAAAAAACATGTAATAGGTGATTTTATAGAATGCTATGCAAACTGTAAAACTCCAAACCCATGTATAGAATGTAACAAATACATGAAGTTTGGAGCTATGTACGAAAAAGCAAAAGAATTAGGTTGCAAATATATAGCAACAGGGCATTATGCAAAAACAGAATATTCAGAAGAATATGGCAGATGGGTGCTAAAAAAATCAAATGCAGGGAAAAAAGACCAAAGTTATGTATTGTGGAATATACCAAAAGATTTGATTGAGTATGTATTATTTCCACTAGCAAACTTTGAAAATAAAGAACAAATAAGGCAAATAGCAAGAGAAAAACAATTAAAAGTAGCAAACAAACCAGATAGCGAAGATATATGTTTTGTACCAGATGGAAACTACAAAAAATTCTTAGAAAATAATTCAGAAATAAAGCCAAAAGAAGGAAACATAGTAAACAAAAAAGGAGAAGTTTTAGGCAAACATACAGGCTTATATAACTACACAATAGGTCAAAGAAAAGGTTTAGGAATTTCAAATGCAGTACCACTTTTTGTATTAGGTTTTAATAAAGAAAAAAATGAAGTAATAGTAGGTGAAGAAAAAGAATTATATAAAAAAGAGATATTAGTAACAGACATAAACTTACTATTAGTAGATGAGATAAAAGAAGAAATGGAAGTAGAAGTAAAAACAAGATATTCAGCAAAACAAGCCAAAGCAAAAATATCAAAAGATGGAGATAATATAAAAGTAATATTTAACGAGCCACAAAGAGCTATAACTCCAGGTCAATCAGCAGTATTTTATGTAGGAGATATAGTACTTGGTGGAGGAAAAATAATTTAGAAAAATTATGTTTACAAAAAGCACAAAATATGATATAAATAGAATATTCTATTTAGCACATTTCGTGCTTTTATAATTTATTTAAAAATTTTATTTCAAAATATTAAAAATTAATTCAAAAATTTTTAATCTATTAAAAAATCAAATTAAATGAAATCAAAAAACAAGTAAGAAGGGAGGTTTATTTAGTATATAAAGTAAAAATATGCTACATAGAAAATAAAGTTATTCAAGGAGAAAAATTATATGGAAAAAAAGAAAGAATTACTAAAACCGAAGAATGATATAGTATTTCAAAGCTTATTTACACAAAAGAATGAAAGAATAACTAAAAACTTTATTTCAGCACTAATGGGAGAAAATATAACAAAGATAGAAATAAATACAGAAAAAGAATTATATAGAGAAAGACCAGAGGATAAATTAGGAATATTAGATTTAGAAGCAGAAATAAATGATAAAGAAAAAGTTGATATAGAAGTACAATTAATTGACAGAAAAAATTTAGTAGAAAGAATGTTATTCTATTTTTCAAAATTATATGCAAGTACAATAGATAAAGGAGAAGATTACATAGGCGCAAAGAAGGTAGTAATAATAGCAATAATAGATTATAAATTAGATTTAACAAAAGAAATAAAAGAAATGGAAACAATATGGAATATAATAGAAAGAAAAAATAAGAACTTAATGTTGACAGATAAGTTAGAATTACATATAATTGAACTAAGTAAAGCAAAGGAAGAATACAGGAAAAATAAAACAAGCAAAAAAGCACAATGGATGATGTTCATAAATAATCCAAATGAAGTGGAGGTGCAAAAAATAATGAAAGAAAATAAAGAAATAGAAGAAGCAGTAGTAGTAATAAAAGAAATGACTGAAGATGAAAAATTAGAAAGACTTGCATTTTTAAGGCAAAAAGCCATAATGGATGAAAAAGCAATATATGCAGCGGGGCTAGATAAAGGAGAACTACGTGGTAAAGAAGAAGGAATAAAACAAGAAAAAATAGAAACAGCCAAAAAAATGAAAGCAAAAAATATGGACATAAATACAATAATAGAAATAACAGAACTAACAAAAGAAGAAATTGAAAAATTATAAATAGAAAGTAGGTTAAAAATTGATATTTTTAGCCTACTTTCTATTTATACAAACTTCTTAAGAATTCCTAAACATTATTAATAAATTCTTAAAACCCTTAAAAAACAAATAAATTGCTATATAATAAAAACAGAAAATTAAAGGAAAGAGGGAAAGTAAATGGAAATAGTAAGAGTAGAAAACTTAAAAAAATATTATGGGAAAGGAGATACATGTGTAAAAGCCTTAGATGATGTTTCCTTCTCAATAGAAAAAGGCGAATTTGTTGCAATAGTAGGACCATCAGGTTCACGGAAAATCAACAATGCTACATATGCTAGGAGGTGTAGATAGACCAACTTCAGGAAAAGTATATATAAATGGAACAGATATAAATTCTTTAAAACAAGATGAACTTGCAATATTTAGAAGAAGAGAAATAGGCTTAATATACCAATTCTACAACTTAATACCAGTGCTAAATGTAGAAGAAAATATAACACTTCCAGTTCTATTAGATAAAAAACAAGTAGATAAAAAGGATTTAGAAGAAATTATGCAAATTCTAGGTTTAAATGCAAGAAAAAAGCACTTACCAAACCAATTATCAGGAGGCCAACAACAACGTGTATCAATAGGAAGAAGCCTAATTACACACCCTTCAATAATACTAGCCGATGAACCAACAGGAAACTTAGACAGTAAAAACTCAAGAGAAATACTAGACCTATTAAAAGAATCAAATAAACAATACAATCAAACCCTAATAATGATTACACATGACATGAATATTGCTAAAGAAGCAGATAGAATAATATGGGTAGAAGACGGAAAAGTACGAGAGAATAGGGGGTAAGAGCTTTGAAAATATTAAATGAAATAACAAAAAAATACTTAAAGCTAAACACAAAAAGAAGCCTAGTAACTCTAATTGGAATAATTTTATCAGGAGCAATGATTAGTGCAGTAACAACACTTGCAGTAACATTTCAAAGGTTTATGCTAGATGTAGAAATATCACAAAGTGGAGAATGGGAAGCTATAATAGAAAATGTAAATTTAGAAGAATTACAAGAAATAAAGGAAAACAAAAAATTAAAAGAAATACTAATAATGGAGCCATTATCAATAGCAAAAAATGAGTATTCAGATGATGAATTTATAATGTTATATAAATATAGCAAAGATGCCCTAACAAAAATGAATGGCGAAGTACTAGAAGGAAGAATGCCACAAAATGAAAATGAAATAGTATTAAGTTCTACGTTTTTTGATGGAAAGGAAAATGAGCCCCAAATAGGAGAAAAAGTAACCTTCACCTTAGGAAAAAGAATGGACGAAGGATATGAACTACTATCACAAGCAAAAAGTAAAACAGAAGAATTTATAGAAAGTGAAAAACGAACATTTACAGTATGTGGAAAAATGTACAGACCAGTATTTGAAAGTTATACAGACCATTATACTTCAGGAATAACCCTTCTAGAAAATGAAGAAAAAATAACATCAAATTTAGTAGATATAGGAATAATAAACAAAAAGGCAAAAGATGTATATAAAAATACAGAAGAAATTTGTCAAAATTTAAGTACTGAAATTACTCACAAAACTGACTACAACACATATGTACTAGCATATAAAGGAGTAAGTCATAAAGCAGAATTTAATACAGTATTATATAGTATTTGTGCAATATTAATAACTGTTATAATAGTAGGTTCGGTATTAGTTATTTACAATAGTTTTGCAATATCAGTATCAGAAAGAAAAAAGCAATTCGGAATGCTATCATCAATAGGGGCAACTAAAAAACAAATAAAAAGAAGTGTTGTATACGAAGCAGTAGTTTTAGGAAGTATAGGAATACCCATAGGAATATTATCAGGAATAGCAGGAATAGGAATTACATTAAAATTTGTAGATAATTTACTAAAGCCAATGTTAGCAGATACAAATTGGGGATTCAAACTTACAATATCTTGGCCATCAATACTAATAGCAGCAATATTAATAGCTTTTACAATATATCTATCAGTAATAATACCAGCCAAAAGAGCAAGTAAAATAAGCCCTATAGAAGCAATAAGGCAAACAACAGATATAAAAGTAAAACCAAAAAAACTAAGAACACCAAAAATAATAAGAAAAATATTTGGAATACAAGGAGAACTTGCACTTAAAAATTTAAAAAGAAGTAAAAAAAGATATAGAACAACAGTAATATCATTAGTAATAAGTATAGTATTATTTATGGCAACAACAGGCTTCGTAGGATATATGTTTGAAGGCTTTGACTCAATATATAAAACGGTAGACTATGACTATGAAATACGATTAAATAAAACAGAAAAAACGGAAGAACTATATAAAAAAATAAGTAATATAGAAAAAATAGAAGATATAATCAAATATAAATATATAGGAAAAACAATAGAAGTGCCAGTAAATAAGCTGAATGAAAAATTAAAAAATACAATTAATGAAAATAGAAAAAAATATGAACAAAAGCCATTAGATGAAAATGGTACTTATAATTTATCAGCATATATATATTGTTTAGATGAAAAAACATATAAAGACTATTTAAAAGAAATAGGAGCAAACAACTTAAATGACGATGAATTTATACTAGTAAATTACGCTAATTTGTTACAAGAATACAAAATAGAAACAGAAATATTAAATTATAAAAATGGTGATGAAATAAAAGTAACAAGATATAAATACGAATATGATGAATATGGAGATGAAACAAACAAAACAGAAGATGGTAGTTTCAAAATGAAATTTGCAAAAATAACTCAAAAACTACCATTTGGAATAGAAGGCTCAAGCTTTATAGGAAATGCAATATTCATAACTTCAAAGGAGAATTTTGAAAAAATAAATAAAGATGACATGGAACTAGAAGAAACAGTAAGAATAAAAACAAAAGATTTATCTGTACTAGAAGAACAAATAGGAATGTTAAAAGAAAAGTATACAAACGAAGGATTAGAAAATACTATAAATATAAAAGAACAAATAGAGCAAATGAAAAACTTAAAACTAATAATTCAAATATTCCTATATGGCTTCATATTCCTAATATCAGCAATAGGAGTATCAAATGTATTTAATACAATATCAACAAATATAACACTAAGAAGAAGAGAATTTGCAAACCTAAAATCAATAGGAATGACAAACAAACAATTCAAACAGATGCTAGACCTAGAATGCATATTCTATGGAACTAAAGCACTACTATATGGATTGCCACTAGGAATACTAGTATGCTACCTACTAAACAATGCTTTTAGTGATATGATAGAGTTTATGTTTAGAATACCATGGAAGAGTATAATAATATGTGTAGTAGCGATATATTTAGTAGTATATGTGACGATGGTTTATGCTAGTAAAAAGGTGAAAAAGGAGAATATTATAGATGTAATAAGAGATGATAATATTTAGGTTCCCATTGGGGACGTTTCCTTTTGGGGTATCTGTCACTTTTGAGAATATATAGTATTTCAATTATATATTTAACAATAAAATTGTATTGCAGAGGTCACACTTAGAGCGACCCCGTCTTAGAAGAAATTACCTTAGAATATATAAGAATATACATAAAATCAAGAATGACTATTGAAAAATTATGTAAAATATATTATAATAAGTACATAGTTCAATATTTGTAACACGTAACAAACAATTCAACGCTAATTAGCGAGGAGGAAAACAAAATGAAAATTGAATATGTATGTTCTATTTGTGGAAAGAAAAATGTAAAGCTTTGGCGGCCATATGGTGACTCAGCACCATTAATCTGTGCTGAATGTGCAGAAAAACGGCAGACACCACGTGAATACAGGGAGACAATTTGGACTAAAGTAGGAGAGGATCATTTCTCTGGAGAATTTACTGACAAAAAATTTCCTTTACCTAAGTGGAAGGTTAATGAAGAAGGTAAAATTCCTACAGATATTGGACCTGTTCTTGAGGAGATGAAGATACCTATGACAGACCAGCTTATTGTAGACATTTCTGATGTTTCTAAAGCATACTCGTCAGGAAGTACTACAATGATACCAGCTTGCCTAACTGATGAAGAAGATAACTTTTGGTGCTATACAGTAGTGCCAGAAGACGTGTGCAAATGGTGGGACGAGTTACCTACCAGATAAAGCAACAGAACAAAATGCAAACGTTGAGTCAAAAAAAGATTCAACGTTTGTTTTTTATACTCAAAGCTAAAATAATTATCACAAATTATGTTTACAAAAACCTGAAAATATGATATAAAAAGATTATTCTATTTAGCACATTAGTGCTTTAAAATTTTTTAATCGATAAACAAAAATCTATATGAGCTATAACATTAAATTCTACTCATAAAAATTCAATAGAATTTTAATTCTAAATTAAAATCCAAAAATCAAAAAATAAAAAACAAAGGAGGCTGTAGTATTAATATTATGTGTAAAGCAACTAATTAACCAAATAGGAAATATTTAAAGGAAAGGTATATTAAACTACTTGAAAACCATAAAAGTAATTGATATAATAAAGGTGACATATGGAGAGAAAAACAAATAAAAAACTAAACCTAAAAAATGATATAATATTCAAAACATTTTTTAGCAGGAAAGGTAATGAAAAGTTTTTAATAGACTTCTTAAATGCATTATTAAAAATTGAAATTAAAAACATAAAAGTATTAGGAGAAGTAAGTTTAGAACAACTAACACAAGATGAAAAAGGCGGAAGAATAGATATTCAAGCAGAACTAGATAGTGGAATAGTAATAGATATAGAAATGCAAATGCAAGATGAAAAGAATATAGAAGAAAGAACAACATATTATGCAGCAAAAATATTGTCTAAAGAAACAAAAAGAGGAACAGAATATAACCAAATAAAACAAGTGATAATGATAAATATATTAAACTATAATTTATTAGGATTTGATGAATACATATCAGAAACTGTAACAGTATTAGATAAACACAGAGATTTTGAACTAATAAAAGGGGTAAAATGGTACTTTATAGAACTGCCAAAGTTTAGGAAGTCAAATCCAGATATGAATGACAAAATAAATCAATGGTTAGCATTCATAGATGATTATGATAAGGAGTTGGTACAAATGGCAGAGAAAAAGAACAAAACGCTAAAAGAGGCAGGAATAGAAATATATACACTAACAGGTGATGAAGAAGTACAAAGATTAGCAGAGTTGAGAGAAAAGTGGGAGATGGATAGGATAAGTGAAATTGGCTATGTTAAAAGAGAAGTAAAACAATCAATATTAAAGAAACTTATAAAAATGGGAAAGAACCACGAAGAAATAATGGAAATAATGGATATTCCAAAAGAAGAAGAACACATAATAAATGAAATGGAAGAAAAACTAAAAAATAATGTAGAGAATCAAGATGAAATAGAAAAATAAATCAAAATATAAGAAAGGACAAAAATAAAGTGTCAGAACAATTTTCAAGAACAGAATTATTAATAGGAAAAGAAGGAATAGAAAAACTTGTCAATTCAAAAGTTGCCATATTTGGAATAGGCGGAGTAGGCTCTTTTGTAGCAGAAGCCTTAGCAAGAGCAGGAGTAGGAAGTTTCTTATTAATAGATAATGATACAATAAGCGAAAGTAATTTAAATAGGCAAATACACGCATTAACAAATACAATTGGAAAATATAAAGTAGAAGTCATGAAAGAAAGAATAATGCAAATAAATCCAAAGGCAAAAGTAGAAATATCAAAAGAATTTTTTATGCCAAATTCTGATAGTAACTTAATAGATAACACTATAAATTATATAGTAGATGCAATAGACACAGTAACAGCTAAAATAGAATTAGTAATTAGAGCAGAAAAACTACAAATTCCAATTATATCTTCAATGGGAACAGGAAACAAACTAGACCCAACCAAATTTGAAATAACAGACATAAACAAGACAGTAGTATGTCCTTTAGCAAAAGTTATGAGAAAAGAATTACGAGCAAGAGGTATAAAAAAGCTAAAAGTTGTATATTCAAAAGAAGAACCAATAAAAGTTTCACAAAATGAAGAACAAAATGGAAAAAAACGTATACCAGGAAGCATATCATTTGTACCATCAGTAGCAGGTTTAATTATAGCATCAGAAGTTGTAAAAGATTTAATAAAATAGAAAGCAAGAATAAAATTTTCTAAGCTCATTACACAGCATATCATATCTGTAATTCCCTTCGGTCAAACAGCTATGAAATCTTCGCTAAGAAAATCTAATTCTTCCATAACTATATTCTTAGGAAACTCACCTTCTTCGTTTTACTACGCATAAGTTAGCTGTAACTCACTAACGTTCGAACAGCTAACTTAACTATCGTGGATGATTTTCCTAAGAATATAGAAAACACTATAAATAAATAGTGTTTGAGAAATATACCCCCTTATTTACAAAATACCTAAGGGGGTATATAATGTATAAGGTGATAAAAAATGGAAAATGAAAAATGTTGTAACAAAAAAACACAAAGAAGTAATGAAGAAAAAAAGCTTATTACAAATCGTTTAAATAGAATTGAGGGGCAAATAAAAGGAATAAAGAAAATGGTACAAGAAGATAAATACTGTAATGATATATTAATTCAACTATCTGCAATAGAAAATTCTATAAAAAGTTTATCAAACCATATACTAGAAAACCATTTATATAGTTGTGTTACAAACGATTTAGAAAAAGGAAACTTAGAAATTATAGATGAATTAATTAGCTTGTTTAAAAAATTTAACAAATAATAAGAAAAGAGGAATAAAATGGATAAAGCATTTCAAAGGAAAATTAATTATTATGAAACAGACAGAATGGGAGTAGTACATCATTCGAATTATATAAGGTATTTAGAAGAAGCTAGATGCTATTTTTTAGAAAACATAGGAATACCATTTGAAGTTTTAGAAGAAAATGGTATAACAATTCCAGTATTAGGGGTAAACTGTACATATAAACATCATGTTACTTTTGGAGACACTTTGCAAATTCGTGTATTTATAAAAGAATATACAGGAGTTAGAATGACAGTAGGTTATGATGTTACAGAAAAAGAAACTGGAAAAGTAGTAATCATAGCTGAAACTAAGCACTGCTTTACAGACAGAAATTTAAAACCAATAAACTTAAAAAAATATGCTCCAAGTTTTAGTGATAGATTTATAAGTTTAATGGAGAAATAAAGAATAGAGAGAAAGAAGGTAAAAGATAATGAAAGAAACTATAATAAAAGTACAAGGAATGGCATGTGGAGGATGTGAAAACAGAATTCAAAATGCTTTAAAGAATATGGAAGGGATAGAAAATGTAGTTGCAAACCATAAAGAAGGAACAGTTACAATAACAGCAAATGAAATTAATATAGATAAAATAAAAGAGAGAATGCAAGATTTAGGTTTTACAGTTTTATAAAATTAAAAAATAATAAAATAAAGGTGCTTATAGAATTTATTAGGTAGAAACTCTTGAATAATAAAATACTTTATGTTATTATTGTTATCAGAAACTTATTTAAAATCTTTATTACAAATGTAAAGGAGGTTTATTATGGTAGCAACAATAAGAAAGCGGGTATTATATCCAGAAAAAGATGTATATGGTGAAGGCGAGATTGTAGCAATGGGATATATACATGAAAAGAGTCAATATCCCATTTACACAGTACGGTCTTATTCTAAGTACTATTACGTTAATGTAGCTTTTCGAAAAACAATAATTATTCGATATGATGATAAAACATTAAGAAGATTACAGCGAAAGATTAATAAAAAAGAAAAACAGGGATATTTAACTTACGAACAAGGAGTTAAGATTATTCTAACAACTGTATGCAATATGATTGAAGAACAGTTAAAAGGAACATTCTTATAAGCAAAAAGCACCTAAAATAAGGTGCTTTTTACATTGAAATAATAATAAAAGGAGGTCAAAGGAGTGTCCCCACCGTTCCGAAATCGGAACGAAAAGGACCGTCCCTAGCGTGCGGAAAAGATGAAAAAGATAATTTTAGAGATTGATGGAATGACGTGTAGTGCGTGTTCCAATGGATTAGAAAGATATTTAAATAAACAAAATGGTATTGAAAATGCTAGTGTTAATTTAGTTATGGCAAATGCTAGTGTTGAGTATGATGAAAAAATGTTAGACCAAAATAAAATTGAACAGTTTGTTAAAGAAGCGGGTTTTAAAAGTTTAGGAGTATTTAAAGAAATAAAGGTGGAAAAAAAGAACAAAACTGAAAAAATTAAATTCTTTATTTTCTTAGCATTAGCAATTATTCTAATGTATGTTTCAATGGGACATATGATAGGCTTGCCAATAATAGATGCACTGAATATGCATACACAACCAATTAATTATACAGTAGTGTTATTTTTATTAACTATTTGTTTTATAGTATATGGTTTTGATATTTTAAAAAATGGTTATAAAAATTTGATACACAAAACTCCAAATATGGATACACTAGTTAGCATAGGTGTTCTTAGTAGTTTAGCATATAGCTTATATAGTATGTTTATGGTAATAAAAGGAGAGCATTCTTATGTAGAAAACCTATATTTTGAATCGGCAGCAATTATAATATTCTTTATAAAATTAGGCAGATATATTGATGGAATGAGTAAAGATAAAACGAAAGAGGCTATTCAAAAATTAGTAAAAATAACGCCAAATGAAGCTACTCTAAAAATTGATGGAGAAGAAAGAAAAGTAACAATTGATGAAGTAAAAAAAGGTGATATTTTAATTAGTAAACCAGGAGAAAAAATAGCAGTAGATGGTAAAATAACATTTCGGAAAAGCACATTTTGATGAAGCATTTATTACAGGTGAAAGTATGCCAGCAAATAAAACAGTAGGAGAAAAAGTAATTGCAGGAGCTATTAATTATGATGGATATATAGAATATGAAGCAGAAAGAATAGGAAAGGATTCTACAATATCTGAAATTGTAAGGCTAGTTGTAGAAGCTACAAACACAAAAGCACCAATTGCAAAATTAGCAGATAAAGTAAGTGGATATTTTGTACCAGCAGTTATGTTATTAGCAACAATTTCATTTATAATATACCTTTTAACAGGTTCTTCATTTGCAGTAGCACTAAACGTATTTATAACAGTTTTAGTAGTAGCATGCCCATGTAGCTTAGGTTTAGCAACTCCACTTGCAATTGTAGTAAGTGAAGGGCTATGTGCAGAAAATGGAATATTAATAAAGAAAAGCGAAATACTAGAAAATGCTCAAAAAACAGATACAATAGTATTTGACAAAACAGGAACATTAACATATGGAACTTTAAAAATAGCAAATGTAATTAATTATAGTAATATGGAAGAAAAAGAAATATTAGCTTTAGCAGGAAGTATAGAGAAAAAAGGCACACACCCTATATCAAAAGCATTTGTAGACTATTTAGAGCAAAATAAAATAGAAACATTAGAAGTAGAAAATTATGAAGAAATAAGTGGCTACGGAGTATGTGGCAGAGTTAATAATGAACAAATAATATTAGGAAATAATAAAATACTTTCAAAATATAATATAGAAAATACACATAAGCAAGATGAAGAAAAACTTGCTAAAGCAGGAAATAGTATAATATATGTTGTAAAAAACAAAGAAATAATTTCAATAATAGGTGTAAGTGATATTATAAGAGAAAATGCGAAAGAAGTAATAAACATTTTAAAGAAAAATAGAATAGAAGTAATAATGTTAACAGGAGACAACAAAGAATCAGCAGAAAAAATTGCAAAAGAGATAGGAATAGAAAGAGTTATTTCCAATGTATTACCAACACAAAAATTAGAAGTAATTAAAAAGTTAAAGGAAGAAAATAAATTTGTATTAATGTGTGGAGATGGAATAAATGATAGCCCAGCACTAGCTACAGCAAATATAGGAGTAAGCGTAAATAGTGGAACAGACATAGCAATGGACTCATCAGATGTAATACTAACAAGAAACGACCTAAACTCAATTATAAACATAATGCACATAAGCAAAAAAACAATAAGAAATATAAAACAAAATCTATTCTGGGCATTTTTCTACAATGTACTAATGCTACCAGTCGCAATAGGATTACTTACACCAATAGGAATAACAATTAATCCAATGATAGCAAGTGTTGCAATGGTAATAAGTAGTTTTACAGTAATAATGAATAGCTTAAGGCTTAAAAGAATAAAATTAGGTTAATAATTATAACTAAAGTGGTATTGAATATCAGGTTGGTCCTTTAGTAGATACACCCTACAAATAAATTTTAAAATAAGGAGAGCATTTTGGTGCTCTCCTTATTTGAGAATATAGAGTTTACTGTGTAAACTAGAATTAACTATGATTGTTTAGATACTATAATTAATTTTGTAGTATCTAATTTTTATATTTTTAATATACACTATTTTTAGTATAATGTAAATAATAAAAATCTATTATTT
>JAAVYV010000002.1 GCA_022791325.1 Clostridia bacterium | reverse complement strand
TTTTTCTCTCTTCTGATATTTTTTGATGTTTAGCCATTTTTTACTCCTTCCTTACAATAGAAAAATTGACTATGATTTTTTCTATTGTATCATAGTCAATTTTTATTTTCTAGAGTTTACACACTTATTCCGATATTCTCAAATTCTATTTGACTTAGTATATTTTTTATTAATATAGGTGTTTCTAATTTATAGTTTTTTAGAATATTTTAATTTTGTTAGGCTCTTAATTTTATTACTTTTTATGTGTAAAGAAAAATGACATATGTTATCATTAAATTAAATTTTTAGATTTTTATTGTGCTATCTTTTATTTTATCTGTTATTGTTTTAGCTCTTGATTCCATATTTGGTAAATCATTGAGTGAAAAAAATTTTAATTCTTTACTTTCATTATATGATACTTCAATTGTTCCAGTATAATTTAATACTTTAAATAAAACTATAACTGTGCACATTTTATCCCCATTAGGATATTCAAAATAATATTCCTTTCATTTTGATACTATTATATCATAATTTTAGTAATTTATTTGAAGTAATAGTTAGATTCTTTATAAAAATAAATAATTACAAAAAACTTATTACTAATTCCATATTTAAAAGTAGTAAATTGGTAGTAAAATCACTTTAAAATTTTTCTTAAGTGACCATAAATGAAGGCATTATATTAAAAATTACAATTTTTTATTTAATAAAAAATGTTTTTTCATCAGAAAAACACCTATATATTAATTATACTAAATAGAAGTTAATCTTACAAATATTTTAACTGGAACTTTGTGCAAGACTAACTTCTATTAATATATATTAGAACTGGAATTTACTTTTTTAATTTACGAAATTAAAAAAATTTAAAAAAATTTAAAATAAGTATTGACATTAAAAAAGAAATGTTGTATACTTAATCTCGTCGAAGGAAATACGGTCGCTTAGCTCAGCTGGGAGAGCATCTGCCTTACAAGCAGGGGGTCATAGGTTCGAGCCCTATAGCGACCACCATTTATTTTATAACAAATTTTCTTACGGCCTGGTAGTTCAGTTGGTTAGAACGCTAGACTGTCTCGCTAGAGGTCGACGGTTCGAGCCCGTTCCAGGTCGCCATTTTTTTATTTAAAACTAAATATGCCTCGATAGCTCAGTTGGTAGAGCAAGGGACTGAAAATCCCTGTGTCAGTGGTTCGATTCCACTTCGAGGCACCATTTTATAACAACTTGCGAACTATAAAGTTTGTAGGTTGTTTTTTTAATATATAGACTCAAAATGTTCTCTTTCTGGAAAGGAGAGCATTTTTTATGATTGAGTTTGAAATATTACAAGAATTAGAGCCAAATGCTGAAATATTAGATATTATAAAAGACTATGATTATGCAATTAAAAATGGCAAAATTAAGCATTTAAAGACTACTAATTTACAATTTATTGAACCGACAGAATATGTAATTACAAAGCCTGCTACTCTTACTATATTTGAATATAAATTAAATGAAATTGCTAATAAAAACTTTTACATTAAAGAACATCATCAAAAGTATAACTTAAAAGAAATTAAACAAATTCTCATAAAATTAAAAATTTAGCTTGCAAAAGTGCGTTTTAGCTAGGAAACATATAAGAGAATAAAAAATTTAAAAATTTTTTACTAAACTAGGGGGGCGAAAGTGCACTTTTCTGAGCAAACATATAAGAAGATAAAATTTTTTAAAGTTTTTTTACAAATTTACTATACAAAACCTTAAAAAATTCACAGGAATAGTAGGAGGTAATTTTATGAGATGTGGAATTTATGTAAGAGTATCAACAGATGAGCAAAGAGATAATGGCTATTCTACTGATTCACAGTTACGAATGATAAAAGAATATTGTGAGAAAAACAGCTATGATATTGTAGATGTATATAATGATGCAGGACATTCAGGAAAGGATTTAATGCGACCAGAAATGCAAAGGTTACTAAAAGATATTAAATCACATAAAATTGAGAAAATAATAGCTATTAAGGTAGATAGGTTAACAAGAAATAACTATGATGGATTTTGGCTTTTAAACTATTGTGAAGAACATGATGTTAAAATAGAGCTAATATTAGAACCTTATGATGTATCTACTGCTAATGGTGAAATGATATTTGGAATGAATTTAGTATTTGGACAAAGAGAAAGAAAAGAAATTGGAGCAAGAACTAAAAGAGCTATGGAAGAAATGGCACTTGAGAAGGTACACCCTAGTAAAGCACCCTATGGTTATACTAGAAATAGCGAAACAGGTCATTTAGAAATAGAGCCTATTGAAGCACAAGTAGTTAAAAGAATATTCGAATTATATAAAAATGGAACTTCAATAAGATGTCTTGCTAATACCTTAAACGAAGAAAAAGCATACTTAAGACAAGGAAAATGGAACAGTAATAAGGCATATAAAATACTAACAAATTCAATCTATATAGGTACTTTTGCTTATGGAAAAACAAAAAGAAAGGCACAAGACATTCTATATGTTGATGATTATTGTGAACCAATCGTTGATAAAAATACTTGGAATATTACAAGAAAAAGATTAGAAAAGAACAAACATCCAAATTATGGAGAGCATATTCATTTATTTACTGGCATTGTAAAATGTCCTACTTGTGGTAAAATAATGTCATCTACTAACTCATTTAAGAATAGCGGAAAGCCTAATCAAAAAGTATATTATCATGTAACTTGCAAAAATCCTAATTGTAAATCAAAAGGATTTCATTATAACTGCGATAAAATAGAAGAAAAATTAGCAAGAGTTTTAAATGAATTAACAAGATATATGTATGATATTGATAATGAAATTATTGTATGCAATTCTACTAAAACAAAAGATATTAAAGATATAGAGAAAGCTATTGAAAAGTTAAAGATGCAAGAGAAAAAGTTAGTTGATTTGTATTTGAGTTCTACCTTAAATGTTGAAATAATTAATCATAAGAATGATGCAATAAAAAAAGAAATTGAAAACTTAAATAAGAAGAAACAGCAAATTGATCCTAACAATGATTATAAAGAATATACAGTAGAACTACTAAAAAAATTGGATTGTAATATTGAAAATAATGATGTTATCTTCCAAAACAGGTTAGGGTTTGCATTTATTTTTGATAGTTTGAATAGAAAATCAAAGAAAGAATTGATTAAAAGATTAATTGATATAATAGAAATAAAAAGAGATAAAAACTACAATATTGAAATAGCAAATATAAAATTTACAGAAGAATTTATTTCAAAAAGTAGTAAAGATTATATTGAATATTTATATGAAATACTACAAAACAATAGTGTAGGATTTATTTATAAAGAAGCAATTAATAAACAAGGATTAGAAAAGTTACAAGAAGATTATTTTGTATTTTCTAATATAAAAATTACAAATAATGAATATGATAATGCAACTTTAGCTATATATAATGAACTACTAAAGCAAAATTTTTTTGATGGTGGAATTATAAATTGCCCTTATATTGAGAATGAAAATATAGTAGATTACTTAACATTAATACCAAGAATCCCATCAGAAATTGCATAAAGTGGTTAAAAAAATGAATTCAAAATAGTATAAGAAAAAATACAATTTTTTAGAATTTAAAAATTCTTGTCCTAGCAAGCACTGCATCTGTACTCCCGCACAAATGCCAAAATGGGTTTTGCACCCCATACCCTAAAAATTAGTAAAAAATTTAAAATGAAAAGGAATGAAAAAATATGAATGATGAAAAAGTAAATTATGTAATAGAAATGATAAAAAATATGGACTTGGAAAATAAATTAAGGTTAGCAATATGTATGTGTGATAATTATAGTCATACAAATTTAGAATATGATAAAAAGGAAATGTATAAAATTTTTGATAATTTACTAAAAGAAATTAATATAGAATACAGAACAACTACTGTTAACTTTGCGAATTATCCTTATATAATTTTTGTATCAAGCAAAATTATGGAAATGAATTCAGCACAGCAAAATAAAGTTGCATTATATCTTTTTAATAGTATTAATTTTAAAATAAAAAATTATAAAAGTATTGACAATATCAAACAAATGTTTTAAAATGGTATGAAATATATAAGGTTGTGATATAAATGAAAAAAGAAATCATAAAAACAGAGATAAAAGTAAAAGATAATTTAATTGGAATTATGAGAGTTGGAAATGTAGATTATATTTCATTAACTGATTTAGCAAAATTTAAAAATGATAAAAATCCAGCTAATGTTATTATTCACTGGTTAAGCAATAAAGATACTGCTGTATATGTGGGATTATGGGAAGAATTGAACAACGAGAATTTTAATTTCACGGAATATCGTGAAATTAGAATTAATGAAATTGGAACATCTTC
>JAAVYV010000052.1 GCA_022791325.1 Clostridia bacterium | reverse complement strand
GTCTTTATTAAAATAATATTTCTATTTTGATATTATTTTGACTTCAAAAAAATTTGTATTTTTGAGGTCTTTTTGGCGTGGGATAATTTCCAATTAAAATTTTTTATAAAAAGGCTTGACTTTTAATAGTTAGTCTCCTTTTATTTTAATGAAAATTATTTTTGTAGTGGCGATTATTAATCGCCCGTGGCTCCAGAGAAATTGCTAAAGATATAAATTATTTTTAAGAAGTTTCTTCGAAGAACGGGCGATTGGTAATCGCCCCTACATCTATATTAAATATTAAGTAATTAGTTTACGTTGTATTTTTTTTGCGCTACTCAAGGGCGATATGCATGGTGCCCCATTTTGTTCGAGAGTTCTATTTTCATTTTAATATATATAAATGCGAAAGGTGGCTTATTTTATACATTAAGTTCCCCTTAAAATTTGCTATAAATGAATTCACTTACATTAAACCCTATTCCATATATTCCAAATACTAACACTAGTATAGCAAGTGTACCTATTATAGCTAATTTTCCTTCTAGTTTATAGCTTTTTATTTTACTTATTATTTTTTCTTTCTTTATATCAAATATTATTAATACTATTACTGAAATTATTAGCACTATTATATTTGCTAGGTTTAAACCTAAATTTAGAAGGTTCGTAAACATTTGTGCATAATTAAAGTTAGTAAATATACTTCCTATCATTTGAAGTGATGTTAATGTGTCTGGCCATATAAAGAACGACCATAGTATTGATACTAGTAAGAATGTTATTATTATATTTAGTGGTTTCCATTTTGTTTTTAGTATTTTTCCATATACTACTAATAAACCATGTAATAACCCCCATAATAAGTAGTTCATTCCATGCCAGAAACCTGATATTACAAATGTTATTATTATATTTATTTTATTTCTTATTTTACCACATCTATTTCCTCCTAGTGGAATATATATGTAATCTTTAAGCCAACTGCTTAGTGCTATATGCCATCTTCTCCAAAATTCTTTTATACTTTGTGATAAGTATGGAGAATCAAAATTTTCTTTTAAATTTATCCCTAACATTTTTGACCCACCTATTACTATATCTATTCCTCCACTGAAATCTGCATATAGCTGTACTGAGTATAGTAACATTGCAAGAAGTGCATATGCTCCTTTATAAGCACTTACATCACTTGCTATTGTTCCTATTAATATTCCTACTCTACCTGCTATTACAATTTTTTTAGTTAATCCCCATAGTATTCTAATTGTTCCATTATATATGTTTTCTGGCTTTATTCTTTTATTTTTGAATAACTCATTTTTCATGTCTTCATATCTTGTTATTGGTCCTATGAATAAATATGGAAAGTACATTACATATAATACGTATTTGAAAAAGTTTTTTTCCGCTTCTATTTTCCCTTTATATACATCTACTATGTATGAAATTACTTGTAAGGTGTAGTATGAAATTCCAAGTGGTGCTATTATTTGCACTCCACTTAACCAGTTTAACTTTGCTTGTCCATATAATAATATTTTTATTGCTATTAGTATACAGGTATTTACTGCTATGGTTATTATTAGTATCCATTTTCCATTTTTCTTATTTTGATTATTTTTAGAATTTTCATCTTTAACTTCTTTTATAATCTCAGCATTTTTATTTTCTTTATCAGTATAATTAACGTTGTAGGGTTCTCCTCCTTTAGTAACCCTCTTGTTTGCTATTATTCTTGCTGACACATATGTTGTAACTGTGCTAAATAATATATATATTAAATTTGATATTCCAAAGCTTGCATATATGCCTATGCTTAATATTAGCAAGAGTATATTTATTAGCATATTTTGTTTCTCCTTTATTTTTGTATAATATTATTGTATCTTTTTAGGTAGTTTCTTCGAAGGGCGGGTCGCTTGACAAAGTAGCGACCCCTACAATAAAATTATTCATTCTTCACTATTCACCATTCACTATTTCGCCTCTGGGTAGGCACTTCTATTCCAATCTCTTCCTTTCATAGAACTACTTGCAAATTTTTCGTCATCTGTTGCTGGTCCTATTAAGTGGTTTCCTGGTGTTGAATCATAATGTCTCCATACTCCTCCTACTTTTATTAGGTTCCAATAATGTGTTCCATCTATTGTTTTTACTACTTGGTTTGTTATTCCAGCTTTGTTTAATGCTTTTTGTACTAGTAATACATGTACATAACAATTTCCTTTCTTATTTGTTAGTCCATACCATATTGGATCATCACCACCCCAGTTACTATTATAAGATATTTCACTTCTTATGGTAGATACTATACCATAAGCATCTTTTCCCGCTAAATACTTATTATAAAATTCATTAAATTTATTATTTGTATCTTCCTGATTATGTTTTACTGTTATTTTTCTTTTTGCTGTTGTAGTATTTCCTTTACTATCCTTTGATGTATATGTTGCATAATACGTTCCTGCTGCTCCTATATTTACTTTGCTTGTATCTACAGTAAAGTCACAATTTCCTTCTTTTTTATCTACTGCCTTTACCCCACTTTTATAATTTGCATTTGAATTTTTGGCTACTGTCATTTCCTTTAAACCTGAAAATACTGGTCCTTCTGTATCTTTCTTTATTGTTAAATTAGCTTGTTTTTCTACTTTATTCCCGTGCTTCATCTTTTGCTTGTATTGTTACTACTTGTGTTCCTATATTTTTATAATTGATATCAGTTAATAATGTCGTTTCTACTTTTCCTGACACATCTTTTGCTGATACTATAAATTTTGATTTATCTACCTTTTCATCATCATATATACTCACATCTCTTAGTTCTAACTCTGGTGGCAAAGTATCTTGTATTTTTATATTTATTATATATTCTTTTCCATTATTGGTTAAATTCATTGTATACTCGCCTACTGGTGATTTATTTATTTTTTCTAATTCTGCTTTAGATACTAATTTAGCATCTTCTTCTGGGCGCATTAATATATCCTCTTTTGTTAAAGCCTTTCCCAGTTCTAATGTAATATTATAGTTTAGCCAGTCTATTGTTAGTGTACATTCTTTTTTTGTTTCATTTCCATATTCATCTTTAACCATTACTGTAACTGTGTAATTTCCAAATTCTGTTATTTCTGGTATATTCGCTACTTCAACATTCATTTGTGATA
Organism: Clostridia bacterium; assembly: GCA_022791325.1. GTDB lineage: Bacteria > Bacillota > Clostridia > TANB77 > CAG-508 > UMGS1663. Next base: position 16,124 of record JAAVYV010000052.1, on the reverse strand, counting down.
AATCTGACTTTTCTATTATAAAGTCTTCTCCATTTATTTCATAACCTATATATCTTGTTATATCTTGAAATTTAACTTGAGGTGCTGTCGTATCTACTAAATGTAGCTTTACTGTTCTTTGTTTTTGTTTATACATCAGATTAATATCATATTCTCCGAACTTTGCTTAAGTCTATTTGACTCAAATCTGTTATTAGTTTACTATCTTCTAAATATTTTTCTTTTGTAATAAAATTTTCTATTGTTAGTTCTTTTTCATTTCCTATTTCTATTGTTATATCTTTAAATTTAGGAACTAATTTTGTATATATGTAATAAATATCTAATATAAATGTTAATAATGCAAGAATTACTATTATTATTGTTAAAATTCTCTCTAACCTTTTATTTTCCTTTTTTGAATTCTCCTCTTTGTTTCTTTTACCTTCTTTTTCTACATTATTTACTAAATTTGGCTTTTGTTTTTTCTTTACATTATCGTTTTCTTTAGCATGTTTTCCCTTTTTTTGAGCATTTTGTGCTATTTTATTTTCTACTTCTTCCATATTCTTCCCCTCTTGTATATAATATTTATAAAAAATAAGCTTGATTATAGTTTTATACTATTATAAGTATATCATAAACAATTTAACAAGTCTGTAACAAGTATATTTCATTAATGTTACAAAATAGATGATACAGTTCACAGATAATTTTTTCACATTGTATGGGCAGTATCTTCACTGTCTGTACTATATAAATAAAAATTTAGTCTAGGGTAATTTCTTCGAAGAACAGGCGATTACTAATCGCCCCTACATCATAAAATATCTTTTAGGCTATAAATAGTAACTCTTCTATATATTTATTTTTAAAATATTCTTGCTTTTATTGTTATTTGTTTGTATAATTTATTTAAATGAATTTATGGAGATTTTTATGAAAAAATTAAATTTTAGAAAGTTTTTTTTAGTTTTATATTGTTTAATATTTTTTATTTTTATAATTTATTATTTAATAAATGTTATTGATTTGAATAATTTAAAAAATGATAGTTCTTCTATTAATAGTAGTTATTTAAATTTAAATTCTAAAAGTATTAAAAGTTTTGCTATAAAAACAACTAGAGTTTCTAGTCTTTCACTAGTTAGAACTAAAAAATTACAATCATATTTTGAAATTAATGGTTTAGAGCTTCCTATTCAAGGCTCTACTGGGTATACTTCTATAAAAATGAATTTAATGCTTGAACCTAGTTCTACTTCTGGAATAGTTAGTACTTTTACTCCTCGGAACTGGCTTTAGAATTGTAAAAGAACAGGGAGACTGGTGGTTTATCGAAACTAATAATTTTTCTGGTTGGCTTGAGCATAAATATTGTATGATTAATTTACCCGATGTAATTCCTTCTATTATTTATGATGACACTAATAGCTATTCTTCTTTATTTAAATCTAGTAATAAAGAGCTTCCTAATATCACTGGCAAGGCTCTTTACAATGTTAAAACTATGAATACTAGGTTTAACAAAGAAGAGTTTCTAATGCCTGTATTATATAGTGTAGCCAAGAAAATTTGCATAGCCCAGAGGTTTGCTTTAGAAGAAGGTAATTGTTTAAAAATATATGAAACTTATAGACCATATACTACCCAAATGTCTATTGCTAATAGCTTAAGGGAACTTGCTAATTCTGATAATGAAGTAAAGTATGGTATTAATTCTTTAGGTTGGTCTGAAAGTTGGTTTATAGCACAGGGTTTATCTAATCATCAACGTGGTATTGCTATTGATACAAGTTTAGTTAAAATTACAAATTCTAAATTAAAATATTTTGGTGACTATTATTACATAGATGTAACTGGTTATGATGAATATAAAATGCCAACACAGATGCATGAATTAAGTAGAGCTGCTACAACATATGCATATGGCATTTCTAATAAAAATAAGGACACCCTGAAAAGAACACCTTTTGCAAAAACAATGAATACTGAAGCTAAGATTTTACAAAAATACTGTATGGATGCTGGACTTTCCCCTTTAGCTTCTGAATGGTGGCACTTTGAGGATTTAGAAACTAAGAATAATACTAAGAATAATTATAGTACTGGAAGATATTATATAACTGAGTGCTATAGTAAGTAAAATTACCCCAAAAAGACCTGGTCCTTTTGGGGTAATTCCTTAATTTTGCTTATACTCTATTTCTTCCATAAATGGAAACATCTCTACTACTCGCTTTTTTGTTAACATTTGTATTACTGGGTGTGGGTTTTTGTCGTGAATTGTTATTAGCTTTTGGGTATAACAGTTTTCTGATGTTTTGAATATTAAATACCTATTTCGTACATACGTAAAATATATACTATACCCATCGTCTAGTTCTTTTTGAAATTTTTCTATATTATAATTTTTATCCAATTTTGACTCCTTATTATTATTTATCTTTCAATATTATCATATTGCTTGTTTTCTACAATGATATTTTTGTTTTCTTTACTTAATTCTTCTCTATATTTTTCTACAATCTCTTTTAATTGCTCATATATATTTGTAATATGCTCACTTATAATTTGATTAATTTGTGGTACCTCTTTTGTTGCAATTTCTTTTATGGTTTTAATCTCTTCTAAAAACTGCTTTTCTATTTCTTCTAGTTCACCCTCTGCTTTCAAACTTAAATGATTTATTCTATTTATAAAGTATTTACCTGATGATACTATTTCAGAAATTGTGTTATCTATTACTATTTTTGTAAATCTTTCATTTTCTTCTTTTTTAATTACACCAACCATATTATTCTCAAATTTTTCTTCTGGTATTTCTTTGTTTTGTTTCATGTATTTTAAAATGTCATTTATTGTTTCAATTATTATAGCCCTTCTTTGCTCATATTCCTCAAATTCTATTGTTTGTGTCATATGCATATCTTCTTTATAATCTTGTAATGTAATTGCTTCAAGGTTTAATATTTCTTGTATTTTCTCTGGATATTTTATTTTTAAATATTCAATAAGCTTTTTATATGATTTTTCATACTCTTTATATATTTCTTCCACAATATGTTGTATTTGAAATGGCAATTTTGTATTTCCTAATATTTTACTTATCTTTTCTTTTATTTCTAACATTTCTTTTAATTTATTATTCCTTTCCTTTTTATTTAGTCATATTTTCAAATTCTTCTTCTGTTAAAATAGTAATTCCTAAGGTTTGTGCTTTTATTAGTTTTGAGCCTGCATCTTCTCCTGCTAGTACATAATCTGTCTTTTTAGATACTGAAGATGATGTTTTTCCTCCAAATCTTTCTATCAAATTACTTGCTTCATCTCTTGTATATTTCGAAAGTGAACCTGTTAGTACAAAGGTTTTGCCTTCAAATCGGTTGTCCATTTCTTCTTTTTCATTTATGTTCATATTAACACCTGCTTGTTTTAATTTGCTTATCATATCTATTGTTTGCTCTTGTCTGAAGAATTCGTATATATTACTTGCAGTTATTTGTCCTACATCATTTACAGTACATAAACTTTCTAAACTAGCATCCATTAAATTATCCATTGTTTTATATTTTTTTGCTAAAACCTTTGCTGCTTTTATTCCTACTTGCCTAATTCCTAAAGCATTAATTACATTAAATAAATCTTGGTTTTTACTCTTTTGTATAGATTCTATTAAATTACTTGCAAATCTTTTTCCATTTTTCTTTAATGATGCTATGTCTTCTAATGTTAAATTATATATATCTGCTATATTTTTTATTAAACCTTTTTCTATTAAGCTTTCTACTATTTTGTAACCTAATCCATCTATATCCATACACTCTTTTGATACAAAATGTTCTACTCCTCTTAATAATTGTGCTGGACATTCGATTCCGCATGCATCTTATTGCTGATTCTCCCTCTTCTCTTGTTGCTTTACTTCCACATGCTGGGCAAACTGTTGGGACTTGCACTTCCTTTTCATTTCCTATTCTTTTTTCATTTATAACTTTTATTACTTCTGGTATTACATCTCCTTGTTTTTGGATTACAACTGTATCTCCTATTTTTAGCCCTTTTTCTTTTATGAAATCTTCATTGTGAAGTGTTGTTTTTGATATTGTTGAACCCGCTACTTTTACTGGCTCTAATATTGCCATTGGTGTTATTACACCTGTTCTTCCTACTTGCCATATTACATCTTTTAATTTCGTTTCTTTAGCTTCTGGTGGATATTTGTAGGCAATTGCCCAACGTGGCACTTTATATGTCGTCCCTAATTTTTCTCTAAATGAAAGTGAGTCTACCTTTATTACTGCACCATCTATTCCAAAGCTCAAATTTTCTCTTTCTTCTCCTATTTTTATTACTGCTTTTTTGGCTTCTTCAAATGTTTTACAGTATATTTTTACTGGGTTTACATTAAAACCTAATTTTTCTAAATATTTTAATTGTTCATAGTGTGAGTTAAATGTATTTTCTTCTAATTTTTGAACATTAAATATATAAATATCTAACGGCCTTGAAGCTGTTATTTTTTTGTCTAATTGCCTTAGTGAACCGTGCTGCTGCATTTCTTGCATTTGCAAATAGTGGCTTTCCTAGTACTTCTTGTTCTTCGTTCATTTTTTCAAATTCTTTTGTTCCTATAAATACTTCTCCTCGAACTATTATATTTATTTTTTCTGTAAGTACAGTTGGTATTGATTTTATTGTTCTTAAATTTTCTGTTATATCTTCTCCTACTAAGCCATTACCTCTAGTTGCTCCTTTTACTAAAATTCCATCTTTATATTCTAGTGCAACAGATAGTCCATCTATTTTGGTTTCTACTACATAGTTTAACTCTTCATTTTCTTCTTCTGCCTTATTTTTTATTCTAGTATCAAATTCTTGTAATTCTTCAAAACTGAATACGTCTTGAAGACTTTGAAGTGGAACTACATGTGTTACTTGCTTAAAACCTTCACTGACATGTCCTCCCACTTTTTGAGTTAGTGAGTCTTTAGTTATAAGCTCTGGGAATTCTTTTTCTAACGCTTTTAGTTTATTCATTAGCATATCATATTCATAGTCTGTTATTTCTGGGGCATCTTCATCATAATATTTGTTTGCATAGTATTCTAGCTTTTTTCTTAAATCTTTTATCTGTTTTTTAGTTTCATCTAATTTCATTAGATTTCCTCCATTTTTTGTATAGTTTCATATTTGCTATTATATACAAAATTATATAAAAGCACAATTACTTTTGAAAATTATTTTATTTAATTTTTTATATCAAATAAAGAGCCATGCAAGCACAGCTCTTTATTTGATACTTCACGTTTTAGTTATTTGGTTGGTGTGCCCTTTCCAACATTTCTTTTGACCTATTTTCATAGGTGCGTAGAAGCACAATCTCTACTTCAAATAACTCTTCTTATTGTATTTTCATTATAGCATTTTTATTCATTTTTGTAAATAGTAATATTCTTTTGTTGTAATTTTTTGAGATTTTTATCCCTTATTATCCATGCTGTCATTATTGAATTTTTAGGATGTCTTTTATTATTTGTTGTATTTAGTTTTACAACTACATTTAAATTATTTTTTTCTAATTTATCTATAAAAAATAATGTATCATTATTCTTTATATCTTCCAATATTTCTCTTGGATTTAGAACTACCCTTTTTATATTGTTCATTATTATTTGATAATCTTTTCTATGGTCTTCTAATATATGATTTTTTCTTTCATTCGTTAAAACCACTTCTTCTGTTACTAATTTATATTTGCCTAATTTTTCTTTATCTAATTTTCCTATATATTGCATTATATTCCCTTTTCTTTTTATGATTTATATAAAATTTCATCCTCTCTAATATTATTTTTCTCCATAAATTCTTGACATTTTGCCTCTAGTAATTTGAAATTGCAACATCTTTCAATTAACTTTTTTTCTGCCTTTTTTTCATTTACTAAATAATATAAATTTTTTGCTCTATTATTTATTCTTAATTTATTTTTCTCAATCCATTCCATTTGCATAAATAACATTTTCTTATATTTGGCATCTTTTATTTTTTTTATTTCTATTACACTTAAATACCTTTTTGGTATTGGCATCATATTATTTAAGTTTATCCCTCCTAACCTTCCTTCATCTATTTTTAAGAAATCTTGTGTGTTTTTCATTCTTAAATGCTTTGCTTTTGGAGATGTTAACGGTGCAAAAAAGTTCTTTCCATTAACACATAGTAATGTTCCAATAAAAGGTCTATTTTCTTTTTCATCTTCTACATATGGAATTTTTGGTTCGTAGTAATGTAAATAATTACAGTATTCTATATCTGCTTTATATATATTCATATTTTTCCTTTCATTATTTATAAATCAATAATTTAATTTTATTGATAATTTATTAATTATTATTTTTTTGGATTTCGTAAAAGATTAAAATATTTTTATGAATTAGATATTTATATCTATGAATAGACTTTATATATTTTTTTATTTCTTTCCTTTTCAATAAAATTTATAATTTAAACTATAACAATTTTATATACTTATTCTATATTTTTATTGCTATTATGTCAATATTTTTTATGTAACTTTCGTAAAAAGTTTACGACTATATTCTACATTTTTCTTACATATACTAATTAAGGTCGCATGGTAATTTTGCGACCTTTACATTTTTTGTATCATTTTTTATTTATTATATGTTTTATTTTGTTGATAATCCTTTTCCAAATGTTTTCTTTATATTGAATTAGTTCAACTTTTTCTTGTGCTACCCTCTTTCTTTTTTTGAATATATTATCTGGATTATATTTTTCTCTCTTTTCTTTTTCATTTTTTATAAAGTTATCTGAAAAAATTTTCCTTAATTCTTCTTTCTGTGTTAAGGTATCACACCAATAGTTCGTATGAAACAATGCTATCATTGCAAGAGATTCTTTTGAAATGTTATTTTTGTTTATCTCTTTTAATGATTTATATTTGCAATACTTGATATCTACACTATTAGTACCGTTGTCCTTGATCATTTTATATAAAGATTTTGGAAGTTTGTTAATATACTCTTTTCCTAATAATTGTAATATATTATATACTTCAACATAAACTACTTTTTCTTTTGCATCCATATGTGCTTTTCCTATCTTTCCTCATCTTCAATATCTTTTAAAATTCTTTTATCTTCTTCTTTTCCAAAAATTTTAATAGCTTTTTTTGAATTTTCATATATTTTATCATTTTGTTCACTTTTCTCTTCTCTAACTTGCATTCTTTTCCTCTTTCACTCTATTTTTACTCTTTATAATATGTACTTTTTTAACCATTTGTTTTAATATTCTTTTAGTTTTTTACATCATTCCCTAATATTTGTTTCTTTGTTTTTATTCACATCATTTTCTAATATCTTCTTAGCTACTTGTAAATCTGTTGACTCAATACCAATTTCTTGATATTTTTCTTTTAATACTCTTTTTTTGCTCTCTATTTCTATTTGTTTGCATTTTTGTTTTATAGCTTCTAAAAATTCTTCCCCATATCTACTTTCAGCAACTTTATATCCTGTATTAGAAACTGTTTTATCTTCTTCTTCCTTAACAATATCTCTAAATTTATTAAATAGCTCTTGATATTTTTGAAAGTCTTCTTTTTCAAAATTTTTTATTTTAGTTACTATGTTTTTTACCATAGTATTACGTTGTTCAAAAGTAAAGTATTTGCTTGACAAAGCACTAGAACCTATTACACTAGTTGCGTTATTTTCAAATTTTAAAATTATCTGTTCTAATAGTTCAGTTTCTGGAATATTATTTTTGTTTTCTACTTTCCCTAAAAATATATTTTGTAATTCCTCTACTTTTTCCCACTCTCTTTGTGCAAATTTTTCCCTGTCTATTATAACAATTGGTATGCCAATTTGAGTTGCTGCTTTTTTAGAAGCCCTCCATTTGTCATCACTTTCTCTTTGTATTTCTGGCTCTTGCACATATACAATATATTGTGGCATATCTGTTTGAAAACTTTTAGAAATATTATCATATTCTAGTTTTTCAAAATCAAATTCATTATACCCATGTCTAGTATTGTTTTTCATTTCTTGTGGTACTCTAAATTGTATTCCGCACATTTGTGTTCCATTTTTCAGATGCAGTAGAAAATTCTGCATTTGCACCATTAGACATTATATCCCATGGAGCACACATTAATAATGAATTTTCTTTACATTCTGAATATCCATATTTAACGCCTTCTGAATTTGCTATACATATTGAGTCTTGACCTATAAAACTTTTACAGTTACCATGATATTTTGTACTCGGTGTTGCTAATTTTTCTGCAAAGTTCTTTGGCTCTTCATATCCATTACATGCTCCTTCTGCTCTTACAAACATATTAAAATCTTGGTTAATTTCATATACGTTAATTTCTTTTCCTTCATATTGAACTATATCTATTTTATCAGCTTCTTGTGGATGATATAAAGTTTCTTTATATGTTTGAGCATACATGTTTATACATTTAGTTTCTAAATTGACAATATTAGAATATTCTATTTCTTCTAGTTCATTATCTATTATCTCCTTGTTGCTATTGTATATTTCACTAATGTTATCACATTCTAATATACTTTTTATTCCCCTTAGAGCTAATATTGTTTTTCCATATTTTTTTGTATCTATTTTTTCAACATCTTTGCCATATTTCTCAATTAAATTTCGAGCATCTTCTATATCTATTCCATACATCATTTCAAGTATAGCAAAACGTTTTCTTTCTTCTACTATTGGGTAACTTTTAAGTATTGTATTTAAGTTTTCATTTTCTTCATCATTTAAAATATTTTTGCATATATCTCTTCTAATTTTAAAATAGTTTTTCGCTTCCCATATATTTGAAATATTAAAATAATTTTCTCTTTGCGAAAATACCTCTGCAATCATTTGTGCAGATTCTTCATTTATTGGTTCTTTTGGTATATTTTCAAGAAGTTCTGGAAAATTATTAGCATTTTTTAATATACTGTCTAGTTCCATTATCCAATTTTCATCATTAATAGATTTTATAATATCACAAAATCCTTCAATATTACTTAATGATACAATTTCCTTTTGTATTTCAGGATAAGTTGTAAGTCTTACAAGTTTTTCTAAACTAAAATTGTTTAAAATTCTATCATTAAACATACTTAGTTCAATAGTATTATTAACATTTTTATTTACTCTGAATATATTCTGATATATCTCATATTTTTGCTTGATATTACCTATTTGGACTTCGTTTTTTTCTAAAAACGCCCCGAAATATTCTTGTGATAATTCTATATTTAGTCCTCTTAGTATTTGTATACTTACCTGTTTATCTTCATATTTATTAAGGAGTTCATTTACCATTTCTGTTTGAGTTTGTTTATTAGTATATTCCCAAATTTTAGAAATATCTTTCCCTTGAACTATTAAATTATCTATTGTATTTCTTAAAATTTGTTCACATTCTTTTTGATTTTCTACGCTTAAGAACTTCCAAATATGTTTTATCATTAATATGTCTTCTTGATTTTCACTTATTAATTTTGCTAATTCTGAATTATGTTTTTGTATTACATTTTTATCAGAATTATTAAATAGTGTAACTAAATAATAATCTTCTTCTTTAAATTTTTTTAATAACTCAATAAAAATTTCAAATTTTTCTTCTTGTTCTTCTGGTGTTGCTCTTTTCCAAAATTTCATATATTCATAAGAAGTGTTATCGTCCATTTATTACATTCCATCCTTAGTATTTATCTTGACTAATCTCTTTGCCATCTATCAAAATCATGATCAGTCATATCTTTAGGTTTTTGTCCTGTCCATTTACTTGCTTCAAGAGCTTCCATTTCTGGATTTATTCTTTGGCTTTGTCTCGTAAGTTGTGTTTCTCTACTTTCTAAGCTAGCTTGAAGTCTTTTTAATTCGCCTAAGCTTTTCCTTTCTAAGTCATATTTAGTTACATTTGATAAGTTCCAGATACTGCTATCAAAACTATCTATTCTTTTTATCTTGTCTATTGAATTAACTATTTTTGTTGCCAACATTGATTTTTCATAAGAATCATCTTCCTGAATTATTGGAATAGTTTCTGAACCTCTAAAAAGTTTTTTTATTCTATCAATTATTCCCATATTTATTCCTCCTCTTTACTATTTTTTACGTATACATATATTATACCATATTGTATACAATTTCAGCAGCAGTGTTTCCAGTAATTGCAAAATGGAATTTATTTTGAACTGTAGCATAAAATTTGTGTGTTATTTCAGAATCTTTATCATAATCAATACTACATTCTGCAAATATATCTGTTATTTGTTGCCATATTCTTCGTTCGCTTGTCCTAATTGAACGAATTCTTTCTAATAATTCTTTAAAATAATCTTTTCCAAATTTGGGACCATTTTTTAACAATTCATCATTTAAGACAAAACCTTTCTTTATGTATTCTTTTAATGTATTAGTTGCCCATATTCTAAAATCTGTTGCCTCTTTAGAATTCACTCTATATCCAACAGCAATAATTGCATCTAAACTATAGAAGTTTGTATTATAGTTTTTTCCATCATTTGCAGTTATTCGAATTTTTCGAATAACTGATTTTTCTATTAATTCTCCAGATTTAAATACTTCTTTTAAATGATAATTTATTGTATTTACTTCTACTCCAAATAATTTTCCCATTGACTTTTGAGTTAGCCAAAAATCTTCGTTATCATACAATACCTCAACAGAAATACTTTCATTATTTTGACTTTGATAAATAATTAAATCTCTTAAATTTTCTAAACTATTCATAATCCTCCTTTTTGTAATATACTTTTTATTAATATTCTTCAAATAATTCAAATCTATATTTCTGTTCATTCATATTTACTTCATCAAAAAAATCCTTTGAATTGCGAAACCATATTTGACCTTTTGGATATCCTTGTGATTCTTCTAATTCTTCTATTGCAATCATTTCTTCCTTTGTTTCTGCATTTAATCCTTTACAAATTACTTTTATCATTTTCCCCTTATAATGTTTGTAAACTTTTCCTACCTCAATATTCATATTAATAATCTCCTTCCATATTTCTTTGTCATATTTATCTATTACGAATATTTAAATTGTTCTTAACATATTTTCACTACAAACTTCCAATCCATTGGGTTGGAAGTTAAAATTGTGGCAATTATATATACCTTCCTCTTATTATATTATTATATATGGGAAACTCTTGTGACTGTAAGCTATTTTCTTTTTGTATGTAAATACCTATCCTCCTCTGAAAATATACATCCACAATATTTTTGCATGTACATTCCTAACTCACGTGCCTTTGCTTGTCCTTCCCTAAATCCTGTTCTAAAGTCTCTATATAAAAATTGTAGTCCGTATTTTTTTGCTATTTGTTCTCCAATATTTTTTAGTTCTTCATGTTTTTGGTATGGACTTACTAATAATGTTGTACTAAATGCTTCATATCCATTTTCTTTAGCATATTTTGCAGTTTGTTCTAATCGTACTTTATAACAATAGTCTTGACATCTTGTTTGCAAACTATTTATTACATTTTTGCAAAATTTATCTAAACCATATTCTTCTTCAAATATCGCTTTTATCTCTATGTTTCTTGTATATTCTTTTAAACAATCTCTTCTTGCTTTATATTCTGTGTATGGATGTATATTTGGGTTGTACCAGTATATTGTTGGTTCTATTCCTTCTTTTCTTAAAGAATCTATACAATATACACTACATGGTGCACAACATGTATGTAGCAATAGTTTCATTTATTTTAGTCCTCCTTTTCATATATTTTTCCGTTCTTGATTTTGGTATATTATTTTCATGTTTTCTTTTTTTATATATTGTTCCATGTTTTCATAAGTAATTTTACTTTCAAATGTTACTATATATTTATAGTTTTCTTGTTCTAAATTTTTAATTGCATATTCTTTATCATCATAAAGTACGTTTATGTAGCCTGTTAATGATTGTATCCATCTTTCTTCATTTGGATTTGTTATTAAAAGTATATCATTTTCTCTTTGCCAATTGTCTTCTATTATGTTCTCCATTTCTTTTAAAAGTTCTAATTCTTTTTGTTTCATAAATTCTGCTTCTTTTGCTATTATCATTGTTTTATTAAAAGTAAATATTTCCATTGTAGTATTTAAACTATCATTTCTCTTTGAAGTTACATATGTTTTGTTATGATACATAGCCACTGCAAATATTACTAAATAAATAATTGTATAAATATTTACTATAAATTTAGTTTTATTTTCTTTTAAAAGCTCTATCATTCCTTTTGTACTTGAATATATAATTAGTATCCAAAATATAAAATAGTTTTTATAAAAATAATATTCTGAGCATTTTCCTGTTTTTGTTCCTATAAATAATACTAATATAAATATGAATAATAATGCAAACATTATATTATCGAATTCTAATTTTCTATTTTTTATATTTGTATATATGTAGTATATAGTAAATGGCATAAAGAATATGAAGTTTGACCATAAGTTCTTATAAAGCCATCCTTCTAGTGCTATATATCCTCCTACTTTTCCAATAGATGGAACTATTAGATATGTTACTCCTATTATTCCTGGTAATATAAGTGTTACTAGTGTTTGTAAAAATAGTTTTATTTTATTTTTGTGTTTTTTATATTTATATATATAGTATATAAATTGAGCAAAATATACAAATGGGCAAAATAGTGAATATGATAATATCAATCCAAAGTTTAATAAAAATGTTGTTATTAGTGTACTATCTAAGTTTATATCTTCTCTTTCTTTTACTATATACAAAATAGTTTCTACATATAATATTCCTAACATTAAATAATGAAAACCTGATATCCATGCATTTAATGGGTAACCTAGTACATAAATTATTCCAAATATTATTGCTATTATTTTTGTATTTATGTTTTTACAATATTTTTCTAATAACATATAAAATACTATTCCTATTAATAGATATACAAACGCTTCAAATATGATATATGCCTTGTATAATTCTACTGTACCTATATATGGATTTAATATTTTAAATATTATTCCTACATTTGTATATGCTCCTGGCATAAAACCTGAATGTGTTGTAATATTTGGTCCAGTCTTTTTGAAAAGATTTGTAATTTCAGAAAATTCCCTTCCTGCTTTATAATGTTCTCTTGAGTCCATTGAAACATAGCGAATTTTTGTAAGATTTCCAAAGTTTATATTTATTATTATTGTTGTTATTATTATAAATAATATCATAACAGCTATATTTGTTTTGCTTACAGTATATTCTTGAATTTTTTTTGTTTTTATAATACTTATTATTAGTGGTATAGATATTGCAAAATTAATTACTGATAAAATTATTAGTGTTATTGGTATGTTTATTAGATTTAATATGTAACATACAAAAGTATTATAAGCAAATAATAATACAAAATTTATTGTTACTGCTTTAATTATTTCCAATTTTTCTTCCGTTTTCTTTAGTAATATTGTTAATGTAAATAATATTATAATTGATACTCCATATATTATTGGCATTTTTTTCTCCTTTTATTTTATATTTATAAATATTCTCTATTGATTATTCTTTATTTATATATTTTTATTGTTTCAAGTAATTCCTTCGAAGAACTAACAAACTCTGCTTGTCCCTATATATTCACTATTCATTATATTCTACTCCTATATGCTTATACGCAAACGGCGTTGGTATTCTTCCTCTTGGAGTTCTCGTTATATAACCTATTTGTATTAGGTAAGGTTCATATACATCTTCTAACGTGTCAACTTCTTCTCCTACTGTTGTAGCCAATGTTTCTAATCCTACTGGTCTTCCTCCATATGTTATTATCATTGTTTCTAATATTTTTCGGTCTATATTATCTAGTCCTATTTCGTCTATTTCTAGTTTGTTTAGTGCATATTTTGTTATTTTCAATGTTATATTTCCATCTCCTAGAACAGCTGCATAATCTCTTACTCTTTTTAATAGTCTATTTGCTATTCTTGGGGTTCCTCTTGAGCGCCTTGCTATTTCTAAACTTGATGGTTCATCTATTTCTATTTCTAATATTTTTGCTGACCTTTTTACTATTGTTGATAAGTCTTTTTCTGAATATAGCTCTAGTCTATCTACTATTCCAAATCTATCTCTTAATGGTGTGGTTAATGAACCTGCTTTTGTGGTTGCTCCTATTAGTGTGAATTTTGGTAAATCTATTCTTATTGATTTTGCTGATGGCCCTGTTCCTATTACTATGTCTAGTACATAGTCTTCTAATGCTGGGTATAATATTTCTTCTACACTTTTACTTAGTCTGTGGATTTCATCTATAAATAGTACGTCTCCTGGCATAAGTGCTGTTAGTATCGCTGCTAAGTCTCCTGGCTTTTCTATGGCTGGTCCTGATGTTATTTTTATATTTGCTTTCATTTCATTTGCTATTATCCCTGCTAGTGTAGTTTTTCCTAGTCCAGGTGGTCCATATAGTAGAACGTGATCTAGAGGCTCTCCTCTTCTTTTGGCAGCCTCTATGTATATTTTCATATTTTCTTTTACTTTGTGTTGTCCTATATATTCGTTCAAAAGCTGTGGTCTTAGAGTATTTTCCATTTTTTCTTCTTGTTTGCTTTCTAATTCTGGACGAATTAGGTTTTCGTTTTCTTCCATAGTCAAATTTCCTTTTTATCTTTAAATATAATTTGATATGTAGGGGCAATTATCAATCGCCCGCTCTTCGGAGGATTTTCTAGAAATATTTTTTATATTTCTAATATCATTTACTGTTTATGATATTTTTTAGCCATCTCTCTGTAGCACGGGCGATTACTAATCGCCCCTACATGATTTATTTCCTTTTATTGTATTTTTAGATTTTCTTTTTTGTTTCCGCAATGGGGACAGTTCCTAATCTAGCCAGATTATTTTTGTTTGCTTCTTTGTGGTTCTTCTCTATCTTGTTTCCGTTTACGAACCATCCCCATAGCTACTTTTTTGCTTTGTTTTCGATTATGAACTGTCCTCAATGCTAGGTTATTCGTTGGTTTCCTTTTCTCCGTTGTATTCGTTTACGAAGTATAGTGGTCTATTTTTTGTTTCGTTAAATATTCTTCCTAGGTATTCGCCTACTATTCCAAATAACATTATCTGGATTCCTGAGAAAAATAGTATTAGTAGTATTATTGCTTGGAATGCTTGAATTGCTTCTTGAATAGCTATACATTTTGCTATTACATATATAAAATATACTCCTAACAATATAAATGTTGGTATTGCTAAATATGTTGATACTCTTAGTGGTGATGTTGTGAATGATGTTATTCCATCTATTGCTAAATCTATTAGTCTCCTATAATTCCATTTTGTCTTTCCTGCTATTCGTGGGTCTCTATCATATAGTACTTCTTTTTTGTTATATCCTATCCAACTAAACATACTTTTTGAGCATCTTTGTGATTCTCTTAATTTTCGCAATGCATTTACACATCTTCTGTCTAATAATCTAAAGTCCCCTGTATCTTTTTGTATTGGCACTCTTGTTAAACTTTGTAATACTTTATAATACATTTTTGATGTAAACTTTTTTAGCCATGTTTCTCCTTCTCTTGATTTTCTTCTTGCATATACATCATCATATCCTTCTTCCCAGTATTTTATTAGCTCTGGTATTAGCTCTGGTGGATCTTGAAGGTCGGCATCCATAAATATTACTGCTTCCCCTTTTGCATAGTCTAAACCTGCAAGCATCGCTATTTCTTTTCCGAAATTTCTTGAAAAGTCTACATAGCATATTCTTTTATCTTTTTCCCTTAATTGTTTTATTATTTGTATTGTTTTATCCTTACTTCCATCATTTACAAATAATATCTCAAATTCGTATGTATTTATTTCATTCATTAACTTGTCTAATCTTTCGTATAAAAATGGTAGTGATTCTTCTTCGTTGTATGCTGGAATTATAATACTTATTTTCTTCATATTTTTCTCGTATAATCAATTCTATAGAAATATTAATCTATTTAATTGATTAATCCCTTTCTTTTAAATTTTTGATATATTATACTTCACGATGTATAATATACATAATACACTGTGGATTTGTTTCTATTTTTTTACAGCC
>JAAVYV010000051.1 GCA_022791325.1 Clostridia bacterium | reverse complement strand
CCACCACTACATGAGTTCGTACCACACGAAGATGAAGCAATTGCAGAATTAGCAAAAGAAATGGGATTATCATTTGAAGAATTAAAAAATATCTGTGAAGGATTAAAAGAATTCAACCCAATGATGGGACACCGTGGATGCCGTTTAGCTGTAACATACCCTGAAATTGCAGCAATGCAAACAAGAGCAGTTATTGAAGCCGCAATAAACGTAAACAAAGAAGGAATGAACGTAGTTCCAGAAATAATGATTCCATTAGTTGGAGAAATAAAAGAATTAAAATATGTAAAAGACGTAGTAGTAAAAACAGCAGATGAAGTTATAGCAAATGCTGGAGTAGACTTAAAATACAAAGTAGGAACAATGATAGAAATACCAAGAGCTGCATTAACAGCAGATGAAATAGCAAAAGAAGCTGAGTTCTTCTCATTTGGAACAAATGACTTAACACAAATGACATTTGGTTTCAGCCGTGATGACGCAGCAAAATTCTTAGGAGATTACTACGACAAAAAAATATACGAATCAGATCCATTTGCTAAACTAGACCAAACAGGTGTAGGAAAATTAGTAGAAATGGCAGTAAAACTAGGAAGACAAACAAGACCAGACTTAGACTTAGGAATATGTGGAGAACATGGAGGAAATCCAGCATCAGTAGAATTCTGCCACAAAGTAGGATTAGACTATGTATCATGCTCACCATACAGAGTTCCAATAGCAAGATTAGCTGCTGCACAAGCTGCAATAAAATTTCCTAGATAGGAATTAAATAACAAAACTAAAAAACCACGTTACGTGGTTTTTTAGTTTTGTAGAAATTATAATGGAAAAAGTGAAATCTGCTTGCAATAGACATAAAACTATTGTATAATATGTAAAGTAACTAATTAACACTTTATAAACCTAAATAGGTAATGGAGGTAATAAATATGGGAGAAAACGAGAGATGTATGCACTGCAATGGAACAGGAAAACGAATATGTTACAATTGTGGGGGAACAGGGAGTAAAATGCAGACAAGGATGGTGTATATTTATGCACTTCCAACAAGAGTAATATGTTATTCTTGTCATGGAACAGGAAAGATAAAATGTCAACATTGTAATGGGACAGGAAAAGCTAAATAAAACTTATAAAAGCAGGAGAAATTCTCCTGCTTTTACTATAACAATAAAAATATACGAAAGAAATTTCGTAAATTCTATTGCAAAAACAATCTAAATATTATAAACTGTATAACATAGAAAATGGGAATAAGCAGATGTGGTTTGCCTCCACTTAAAGGAGGTGAGGCGTATGATAGAAACATATTTACTAGAAATTGTATACATATTATTTTATTCATTACTAGCTACTACTATCATTACGTTTGCCTTAATTATAGCAATAGTTATAATGATTAGCAAACAAAAATAAAAACCAATAAAAAAACACATCTGTAACCTGCCAGTTCAATGTGTTTTTTACAATATATTAACGGCAAACCACGTTTGTGGTTTCTCATTTTCTACTTATATTATATACAGTAATTAAAAATTTGTCAATAATTAAATAGAAAAAAGAGGTGCAAGCTAATGAAAGATATAGAAATTGCAAGAAATACAAAGTTAGAGCTAATTACAAATATAGCTAAACAAAATGAAATAGAAGAAGAATGTTTAGAGCCATATGGGAAATATAAAGCTAAAATTTCTTTAGAGAAACTAGAAAATTTAAAAAACAAAAAAGATGGAAAACTAATATTAGTAACAGCAATTAACCCAACACCATTAGGAGAAGGAAAAACAACTATATCAATAGGGTTAGCAGATGGTTTAAGAAAAATTGGTAAAAAATCAATACTAGCATTAAGGGAACCATCACTAGGTCCAGTATTTGGTATAAAAGGTGGAGCGACAGGTGGAGGCTACTCACAAGTAGCTCCAATGGAAGATATAAACCTACACTTTACAGGAGATATACATGCAATAACATCAGCTAATAACTTACTTTCAGCTATAATTGATAACCATATATACCATGGAAATGAATTAAATATAGAAAAAGTAACATGGAAAAGGTGTGTAGACTTAAACGATAGGCAATTAAGAGTTGTAAATACAGGTTTATCAAATGAAAAAAATATTGTGCCACGTGAAGATGGCTTTGATATAACAGTAGCATCAGAAATAATGGCAATATTCTGCCTAGCCTCTAGTTTAGAAGATTTAAAAAGAAGACTAGGAAACATTATAATAGGTTTTAATAAAGAAGGAAATCCTATAACTGCACATGATTTAAAAGCAGAAGGAGCATTAACAGTGCTACTTAAAGATGCTATTAATCCAAACTTAGTGCAAACCTTAGAACATACACCAGCAATTATTCATGGAGGACCATTTGCAAATATAGCACATGGATGTAACAGCATTGTTGCAACAAAACTTGCCTTAAAATTAGCAGATTACACTGTAACAGAAGCAGGATTTGGAGCAGACTTAGGAGCAGAAAAATTCTTGAATATAAAAACAAGAAAAATAGGAAAAGTGCCAGATGCAGTAGTTATAGTAGCAACAATAAAAGCCTTAAAATATCATGGAGGAATTACAAAAGAAGAACTTGCAAGCCAAAACATAGAAGGCTTAAAAAAAGGAAGCAAAAATTTACTAAAACATATAGAGAACCTAAAAGATAAATTTGGACTAAATGTAATAGTTGCAATAAACAAGTTTGACCAAGACACAGAGAATGAAATAAATACATTAAAAGAAATACTAGAAAAAAGAAAAGTTAATTTAAGCCTAGTAGAAAGTTGGGGAAAAGGAGGAGAAGGAGCAACAGATTTAGCACAGAAAGTAGCAGTATTATGTGATAAACAAGAAAAAGAATTTAAACACATATATTCACTAGAAGATAGCATAAAAGAAAAAATTAAAAAAGTAGCCTGCACAGTTTATGGAGCAGAAGGTGTAGAATATACAAAAGAAGCAGAGGAACAAATAGAAAATATACAAAAATTAGGATATGAAAACTTACCAATATGTATAGCAAAAACACAATATTCTTTCTCAGATGACGCAAAAAACTTAGAATGTAGTTCACCGTTTAATATACATGTAAAAGAAGTAAAACTAAAAGCAGGAGCAGAATTTATAGTAGTACTAACAGGAAAAGTTATGACAATGCCAGGTCTTCCAAAAGTACCATCAGCAGAGCAAATAGATATAAATGAAGAAGGAGATATTATAGGGATATTTTAGAATTGTAATCATAGTATCACTATTAAAATCTGCTCTCAAGTAAGTAATATATTTTATTTTTTCCATTTCGCCCTCCATGACAAGGGGGATTGTGGTTGCCGAGGGTAAGGTGCCTAAGACTTCATTACAAAAATAAAATATATTACTTACTTCGCGCTAGTTTAGAAAAAAGTCTAAGAATAGTAATAAAATTAAAATAGAGTAGAAAATAAATCGTTAAGACTTAGTAAACGGGAAGTTGTTACTAGGGCAAAAGTTAAAACTTGCGTATTTATTTTCGCATTCCGCTATGAAAAATAAGAGGACAAAAGTAAAATTGCTTTATAAAGCAGGTAAAAAAGTCTTCTTTCGTTTTCATGTGGAATGAAAATGAAAGGAGATTTTTTATGAACATAGAAGAATATTTTAATAATTTTTATAAAGGAACAAAAAATCCTACTTTAAAAGCAATGGAATATTTTATGGAAGAATTAGGACATCCAGAAAAGCAGTTAAAAATTATTCATATAGCAGGCACAAACGGAAAAGGAAGTACCACAGAAATGCTAGCTAATATTTTAACTAAAAATGGATATAAAGTAGGGAAATATATATCACCACACCTAATAAAATACAACGAAAGAATTAGTGTAAATGGGCAAGACATAACAGATAAAGAGATGGAAGATATAATAGAAAAGCTAAAAAATAAAATAGAAAAATATAATAAAATAAGTAATACAAAAGTAACTTTATTTGAACTATTAACGACTATGGCATTATACTATTTCAAAGAAAAAAATTGTGACTTTGTAGTTCTTGAAACAGGTTTAGGTGGTTTATATGACTGCACAAATATAGTATGGCCAATAGTATCTGTTATTACTTCTATTGGTTATGACCATATGGCAATATTAGGTAATACTTTAGAAGAAATTACAATACAAAAAGCAGGAATTATAAAGGAAAACTCAAATACTGTAATAGTAGAGCAAAAAGAAACTGTTCAAAATATAATAGAGGAAACATGTATAAATAAAAATAATAAATTAAATGTTATAAAAAAAGCTGATATACAAAACAAAAAATATGAAGGTGAATTTTTAATATTTGATTATAAAGAAAATAAAAATATAAAAGTAAACTTAAAAGGGGACAAGCAATTTGAAAATGCTAGTTTATGCTTAGAAACAATTAATATACTAAAACAAAAAGGCTTTAAAATATCAGAAAAAGCAATAAAAGAAGGTTTATCGACAGTAATACATAGAGCAAGGTTTGAAACTATAAATAGAAATCCAGAGATAATATATGATGGAGGTCATAACGAAGAAGCAATTTTAAACTTTATAAATACAGTAAACACATATTATAAAGAAAAAGAAAAAATATATATTATATCTATATTAAAAAGCAAAGATTATAAAACAGTATTAAAACACTTATTAAAAGATGAAAGCTCTATATTTATTTTTACAAATGGAAATGATGGACAAAGGTATGTATCAAGTAAAGAACAATATGAAACAGCAAAAATGATAACAAAAAATGAACAACTATATCAAAAAAAATTAGAAGAAGCAATTTTATATGCAGAAAGTCAAAAAAATAAAGTTAGTTTTGTAGTTGGAAGTTTTTATATTTATGGAGATGTAAAAAAGATATTAGGAGTATAAAGATTTATTAAAAATAATATAAAATAGATAATTATATATTGCAATTGATATAAAAATATGATAAAATATTAATGTCTTTCGTAAATACACGAAAAAATAGCAAATTAACAAGTACTCAAAAACAATTGTAAGGAGGAAAAAATATGGTAATGAAGGAAGAAGGTAATTACAAATTACCAGATTGGTCTTTAGACGTAAGATGTACAGGAAAGGGCTGGGAACAAAAACATAAGCCATGTTATGGAATGATGACATTAGAAGATGGTGATGTATTAAAACGTATATCATGGGAAGAAGTATATTATGGGTGTATATGCCCAGAATGCAAGTGCTTTACTGAAATTCCAGAAAAACTTATACCAAGAGAAGTAAAAAAATATGCACCACAGGTTGCGGCACCTGGAAGTGACAGATATAAAGAGCTTACAGAAGAAGAAAAACAGTTAAGTAAATATCTATAATATATTTAAAAAGAAGTACTTTTATAAGGTACTTCTTTTTAGTGTAAAAGCCTTACAAAAAACTTACATCCAATCAATTGTAATAAACATAAAAAAATGCTAAAATAAAAAAGAAGAATAAGACTTTCTAAGCTCATTACACAGCATATCATATCTGTAATTCCCTACGGTCAAACAGCTATGAAATCTTCGCTAAGAAAGTCTAATTCTTCCATAATTATCATCTAAGGAAACGTAAGCGCTATTGCGGATGACTTTCATTAGAATATAAAAAAGAAGGGAGCATAAGAAAATGTCAAAAATATTAATAGTAGAAGATGAAAAAAATATATCAAAATTGATACAAGACACTGTAAGCTTAGCAAACTACGAATTTGATTGTAGTTTTGACGGCGAAGATGCACTTAAAAAGATAAACGAAAATACATATGATTTAATTTTACTAGATATAATGCTACCAAAATTAGATGGTTTTCAAATAGTAGAGCAAATGGAAAACAAAGATATTCCAATTATATTCTTATCTGCAAAAAATGATGTAAGCACAATTGTAAAAGGCTTAAAAAGTGGAGGAAAAGACTATATAACAAAGCCATTTGAGCCATTAGAACTGCTTGCAAGAATTGAACTTCGAATGGAAAGTAAAAGAGAAAAAGAATATAATTTTAAAAATATAAAAATAAACGAAAATACAAGAACAGTATACAAAAATGAACAAATAATATATTTAGCACCAAAAGAATATGAACTATTTATATTACTTATAAAAAATCAAAATAGAGTATTAACAAGAGATGAAATATTAAACAAAGTATGGGATATAAATGCACAAATAGAAACAAGAACAGTAGACTACCACATACAACAATTACGAAAAAAATTAGACCTAAAAGAAAACATAGTAACTGTAAACAAAATAGGATATATACTAAAATAGATTTTAATTTTAATATAGGAAAATCAATTTTAGTATGTAGGGGCGATGATGGCATCGCCCGCAAGCTACAAAGAAATGCTAAAAAATATTTATTTAAGTAATTTCGTAGAAAGAGTGGGCAATTATACTAAAAGCATAACTTATTTCTAACTAGTTACCACTCGGAGGACTAATAAAAAATTGTCCCTACAAATAATTTAATAAAGGAGAAAACCATGGGATTTGGCCAAAAAATATTTCTAATGTCTTTTACACTAATTATAATAGCAATAAACTTGATAGGTATAAACATGATAAACTATACATATCAGTCTAACATAGAAAAAGAAATAGATAAAAATATGATTCAAATTAACAACATAATAAATGAATTACAATATGGAATTAATAATATTTCTATGTTAGGTAATACTTACTTAAAAAATAATGTAAATATAGAAATATATGATGAAGGAAGAAGAATATATACAAATTTTAAAGAAGATTATTCAAAAATATTAGAAGAAAAATTATTTATTGAAGAAGATAAAATGACAAATGAGGAACTACATGATAAATATAACGAATATAACAATGATGAACAATATGAAACAGATGGAAATATAACCACATATATAGAAGGCAATAAATTATTTATGAAAATGAGAAAGTATACAAATGTAGTAGTAATAATGTCAGATATTTCAAAAATAAATAATATGAAAAAAGAACAAATAGACTATTTTATAAAACTTAGTCTAGCATGTTCACTTACTATTGCATTCTTATTATCAATAAGTGTAAGTTTTATAACAAGAAAAATAAAGATATTAAATAAAACAGTAAAAGAGGTTGCTAAAGGGAACTATACTGCAAAAGTTAAAAAGTTAGGAAACGATGAAATAGGAAATGTAGGTAAAAGCTTTAACAAAATGACTGATGCACTTCAAAAAAACATTTCAGAAATAGAAAAGGTTTCAGAAAATAGAAAAAGGTTTATAGGAAACTTAACACACGAAATAAGAACACCTTTAACTTCAATAGTAGGATATTCAAGCTTAATAAAAAATAGAAAAGTTGCAGATGAGAAAGTAGTTTTAGAATATAGCAAAAGAATATATGATGAAGGAAAATATATAGAAGAAATATCACAAAAGCTAATGGACTTAATGCTTTTAGAAAATGGAAGTATTATAAAAAATACAATAAATTTATCAGAAGAATTAAATAGAATAATTGAAGAGATGCAAATTACATTTCCATATGTGATATTTCAAAGACAAATTGAAAAAGATGTATATATTAATTTTGACAAAACACTATTAAAAACTTTAATAATCAATTTAACAAAAAATGCAATAAATGCATATGCAAATAACCCAATTGTAAGAATAGAACTAGATAAAAGAAAAGTTATAAAAGTGATAGATTATGGAAAAGGAATAAAAAAGGAAGAACTAGAAAAAATAAAAGAGCCATTCTACACATTAAGTAAAGACAGAAACAGAAAATTTTCAGGAATGGGCTTAGGACTTCCACTATGTATACAAATAGTAGAAATGCAAGAAGGAAGGCTAGAAATAGAAAGTAAAGAAAATGAAGGCACAAAAATTATAATAAAATTAGGAGACAAAAATGAAAATTAAATCAATTTTAAAATTTATGGTAATAGCTATTATTATTGTATGTTTATATATAAGTTTTATTTTTAATATAGAACATTTTACAATATCATATAATAATAAAAAGCAAGAGCACAAAAATACATATTATAAAAATGATAATAGTTCTGACATATTATCAAAAATAGGGTACGCAATAGATGAATGTTATGGTAAGTTAGAAGAAAATGACCTAGATGTAATAAGATATAACAATATTATAAGAAACATATTAAAAAAATATAGTTATGTAGAAAATAACGAAATTAATAAATATATAAAAACAATGATAAAAAAGGAAAGAATAAAATTACTATATGATAAGTACATATATATATCAGAAGATGAATACCAATTAATATTTACACCAGATGTAAACAATATTGAATATAGAATTTTAGATATAGGATATAATGCTAATATATATGTAGATAAAGAAAAAAGCACAAATGCAAATAAAGATATTGATGAAAATAAAAGTGAAATATTCGAAAAAGTAAGAGAACAACTAGAAGAATTAGGAATAATAGAAAAGTTTGGCTTTGAACCAGAAACACTATATGTTCAATATTTCTACTCAAAAAAAGAAATGCAAAGTGAAAACATAAATGAAGGAATATATGTAATAGAAGATAACAAAAATAACATAAAAGTAGAAATAGAAATACCAAGCTACAAAATTAAAAATTTGCAAGTTGGGTTTGAAGACTATATTTAATAGCACAATTCTTAAATTTGATTAGAAGAAGGTACCTGTGCTCATAAATTGCAAATAAGAATAATAAGCATATGAAACTATATACTAGAGTTTTCATATCTTAAATAATAAGAAGTAATTAGAATATACTAAAAAATGAAGAAAAATTGAACTCTATCTTTTAGGGTAAAGTTCAATTTTTTTAATTTTTTAGTATATTATTTGTTCTCCAAATCCGCCTATAAGCTTATTATCATAAGAATATGAAAATTGTCTACAATAGGCACACTCCAGCTTTCTTACTTGCCTAAAATATGTTTGCATAGTCATACATGTATTTTGAGAAATATATATATAATTATCACATTGACATATATTACTATCCTTTAAATTTCGAACTCGTAAAAAACTAGTAGGAAAAATAAAGGTTAAATAATCTACATAATGTTCTTGACAATATTCATTAAAAGGCATTAGTCCTACAAAACCAACTTCTGAAATTCCAATACTACTTACAGTATCTAAGTATTTGCTAATTTCTTCTACGCTATCAATATGACCTTTTATCAAATTACAGTTTAATTTAATAAGATTGCCATATTTAGTAACAGCAGTTGAAAGTTCAGATAGAGTAGCACAATTAATGCCAAAAATTGAATTGTTTTCTTCATCTAAGTAGTGATGCCTACTTATCCTAATTTCACTCAGTACTTCAATATTTTTTAACTCATATATTTTATATAGCATTGAAGCATTAGTATTAATTGTTACAACAGGATTATTAACATTCTCATAAATTGTAGCTAAAACATTATCTAAAAGATGTACATCTAAAAATGTTTCACCTCCTGTTATGGCAATTCTACCAAGCTTATTTTTAGTTATTAATTCTTGTAGAACTACTGATAATTTTTGAAGATCAAAGCTTACTCTAGGTGAGCAGGTTTTGTAAATATTACAGAATTTGCACCGTGCATTACACATCTTGTTGATATGAATGTAAAGAGTTAGAGCCCTATCATTAAAAGTTTGTTCTTCACCATCAGAAATGCAATCATTAAATTTAATGTCAATATTTTGACCGAAAATTTCAGTTTTTTTACTATATGACATACAATCCTCCTTTTAACCATTTGTGGGATTGCAATAAAGTACAATCCCACAAGAAAAAAGTTAACAGCTTCTTGGCATTCCGTCAAGCCATGAAGGTCTCGGTCTAGGTCTACTATCGTTATCAAGCCCCCAAAACCTTCTTGCAGCTGGGTTACCAACATAATCACACCAAGGTAAGTCAGGTGTTCGCACTTGAGGTTTTGACTGGCGCTGACTGAAGTAACTTGAAAAACCAGAATACTCTTCCATAACTTCTTTGAGCAGGCTAAGTGTATCAGAAGAACTACTCCGCTCTGCATCTTTATATAATTCATAAAGTTTTCCATTTATGAATTCCTGCTGAGCCTCTGGAATACATCCAATTACAGCATAACCAGTAGAGTTTTTATAGCTTGCTACTGACCGTTCAACAAATTCTCTTACTTCTTTTTTAGTTGTACCTATCATAGTACAATCCTCCTTGAAAAAATTATTTACTTAAGTAGTTTCCTTAAAAATGCAAACAAGGAATAACAATATAAGTATGAAGGAATTATATAACAGACTACATAATATGTCAAGCAATATTAATAAAATTATGTAAAATGTATGAAAGAAATGTGAAAATGATGAACTAGTTTTGATACTCTAAATTAAAGAAACATTTATATATAATAAAATCATATATAAGTTTAAAGCCTTACAATTTACTTACAACAAGATTACAGAAAAACGATTGAAAAAATATCAATAAAATAATATCCTTCTAATAGAAGTAGGAAGGCAGAAATTTAAAAATAGCTGTAGGGGATAAATGACTTCCAACATCCAAATAAATGTAAGAAAAAGTTAAGAATTAGTTAAGTACTTCTTAAAACCTTCTTTTCATTTATTATATACAATCATATTAGGAGGAGAGCTAAATGGAAAAATATGAAGAATTTATAAAAAAAGAAGAATTATGCGATTTTCAGCAATCTAGGCAATGGGCAAAAGTAAAGGAATTTTGGAAAAATGAAATAGTTATAGTAGAAGATGAAAACAAAAATATAATAGCAAGTATGAGTATATTAATTAGAAAATTACCTATATTCGGGAATATAATGTATGTACCAAGAGGTCCAATAGGTGAAATATATGATGAGGAAACTTTAAGAAAACTAACAATTAAAATGAAAGAAGTAGCAAAAGAATATAAAGCATTTGTAATTATAATAGAGCCAAATGTAAAAAAGGAAAATAAAGAATTTGGTAGTTTGGTAAAAAAGCTAGGATATAAAATAAATAGTAAATCTATAAAATTTGACCAAGAAATACAAGCAAGGCATAACTTTAGGCTAAATTTAGAAAATAAGACAGAAGATGAAATATTTAAAAATTTTGCCTCAAAAACTAGGTATAATGTAAGACTAGCAGTAAAAAAAGGAGTAATAGTAGAAGAGAAAAATGAAGCTGGAATAGATGAATTCTATGAATTAATGAAAGAAACAGGGAAAAGGGATAACTTTAGGACAAGACCAAAAGAATATTTTGAAAAAATACTAAAAGAATTCCCATATCAAACTAAAATATATATAGCCTACTATGAAAATGAGCCAATATCAGCAATAATGCCAATAATATATGGAAACAAAATGTGGTACCTATATGGAGCAAGCTCAAATAAACATAGAAATTTAATGTCAACATATCTACTTCAATGGGAAATGATAAAATTAGCAATAAAAAATAATTGTAAAGTATATGATTTTAGAGGTGTTTCAATAGAAAAACGGAGAAGAAGATGGACTATATAGGTTCAAAAAAGGTTTTGGAGGAGAATTTGTAGAGCTAATAGGAGAAATATACATCCCATTTAAACCAATAAAATATTTCCTTTATAAAATTGCGAAGAAAGTATTTTGCAATTTAAGGTATGTAGTTTATAAACTAAAAAGTAAGTAATTATAATCATATTAAAGCAAATTACCGAATATAAATATAAAAGAGGCACTTTGTGAAAAATATGTGAATTTTTAAACAATAGTATTGACATTCAGAATAAAAAGGTATAAATTGTTAGCAGTCTCAAATAAAGACTGCTAATTTTAATATTAGTAAATAAAATATATTAAGGAGGTAATGTAAAAATGTTAAAACCATTAGCAGACAGAGTAGTAATTAAAATGATAGAAAACGAGGAGACTACAAAAAGTGGAATAATACTAGCAGGAAAAGCACAAGAAAAGCCACAATTTGCAGAAGTACTAGAAGTAGGACCAGGAACTGAAAAAGTAAAAATGGAAGTAAAAAAAGCAGATAAAGTAGTTGTAAGTAAATATGCAGGTACAGAAGTAAAATATGAAGGTGAAGATTTAATTATAGTTAGCCAAAATGATATATTAGCAGTAGTAGAATAAAACAGTAGATTGGGGACGGTTCCTAATCGGAAACAAGATAGAGAAGAACCAAAAGGCACAAACAAAAATAATCTGGATAGATTAGGAACTGTCCCCAATCGGAAGCCAATAGTAAAAAAATTAAAGGAGGAAAAAATCATGTCAAAAGAAATAAAATTTGGCGAAGATGCCAGAAAAAGTTTATTAAACGGAGTTAATAAATTAGCAGATACAGTAAAGGTAACTTTAGGACCAAAAGGTAGAAATGTAGTATTAGATAAACAATTTGGTTCACCACTAATTACAAACGATGGTGTAACAATAGCAAAGGAAATTGAATTATCAGATCCATTTGAAAATATGGGAGCACAACTTGTAAAACAAGTTTCAACAAAAACAAATGATGTAGCAGGAGATGGAACAACAACAGCTACAGTTTTAGCACAAAGCATGATAAAAGAAGGTGTAAAAAATGTAGCAGCAGGTGGAGACCCAATGGCTATAAAAAGAGGTATAGACAAAGCAGTAGAGCTTTCAGTAAACGCTTTAAGAAATATAAGTGTTCCAGTTAATGGAAAAGAAGATATAGCAAGAGTTGCAAGTATATCTGCAAATAATGAAGAAGTAGGAAAATTAATTTCAGAAGCTATGGAAAAAGTTTCAAAAGATGGAGTAATAACAATAGAAGAATCAAAAACTTCTAATACAGAATTAACAGTTGTAGAAGGTATGCAATTTGATAAAGGTTATGTTTCACCATATATGGTAACAGACACAGAAAAAATGGAAGCTATAATGGATAACCCATATATATTAATAACAGATAAAAAAATAAGCAATATTCAAGAAATTCTACCATTATTAGAAACACTAATGCAAAGCTCAGGAAAATTATTAATAATATGTGATGATGTAGAACAAGAAGCATTATCAACACTTATATTAAATAAACTAAGAGGTGTATTAAATGTAGTAGCAGTAAAAGCTCCAGGTTATGGGGATAAAAGAAAAGAAATGCTACAAGACATTGCAGTATTAACAGGTGGAGAAGTAATAACATCTGACTTAGGTTTAGAACTAAAAGACACAAGTATAGAACAACTAGGAAGAGCAAAACAAGTTAAAGTAGAAAAAGAAAACACAATAATAGTAGATGGAATGGGAGATAAACAGCAAATAGCAGAAAGAGTATCAAACCTAAAAGCTCAAATAGCAGAAGAAAAAAGTGAATTCACAAAAGAGAACTTACAAGAACGTTTAGCAAAAATTGCAGGAGGAGTAGCAGTAATAGGAGTAGGTGCAGCAACAGAAGTAGAAATGAAAGATAAGAAGCTAAGAATAGAAGATGCACTATCTGCAACAAGAGCAGCAGTAGAAGAAGGAATAGTAGCAGGAGGAGGAACAGCTTTCTTAAATATAATAGAAGAAGTAGAAAAAGGAATAGAAAGTTTAGAGCTAGATGAAAAACTAGGAGCAAATATAGTATTAAAAGCACTAGAAGAACCAGCAAAACAAATAGCAATAAATGCAGGTTTAGAGCCAGCAGTTATAGTAGAAAAAGTAAAAAATAGTGAAAAAGGAATAGGTTTTAATGCTTCAAATAACACATATGTAGATATGAAAAAAGTAGGAATAGTAGACCCAACAAAAGTATCAAGAAGTGCACTTCAAAACGCAGCATCAATAGCATCAATGGTACTTACAACAGAAAGTATAGTAACAGAAAAGAAAGAAGAAAAATGTTCTTGCGGAAACCATAATGATATGGGGGCGGGAGCAATGGAAGGAATGTACTAGGTAAATTTCTACACTGGGTGGAGAAATTTAGTGAATAGTGAATAATGAATAGTGAATAATTGTAAGGGCAGGCGATTTTATGTCTGTCCTTTATTTTAGGGTATATGAAAAATTGATTTAAAACTGTAGGGGATGTGGCCTTGGGTCTACCCATATGATAAATTTATCTTTGGTATAATAGTAATGTAATATATTTAAATTTGAAACTGTAGGGGATTAATCGGTTAGGAATACCTAAGAGAATTTACGTAAATTACTCCCTCTTTCCATATACTAAAAAGTACTCTACTTTAGGTTGAAATGTAGGGGCGATTAGCAATCGCCCGCTCTTCGAAGAAATTGCTTAAGTGAAAAGAGAATAGTAAAACAACTTTGTTCTAATTGTTCGAACAGGTATTTAGATCTGTGATTTTTGAAAATTAAAGTTAAAACTATTGAAAAAGTAAACATAAAATAATATAATATGGCTATGCTGACAAATAAAAAACTATTTCTTAATTAAGAAGGGAGAAAAAATATGGGTATTTTACGGAAAATGTGTAACAAATCACTTTGGGGCTATGTAACTAACTTTAAAGATGGTTATGCATTAGCAGTACCAGAGGGAAAGCTTACAGTATATCTAATAGATGAATATTATGAGATTGCTGGTTCGACAGATTTAAGAGCATGCTTATTTGATGAAGTAAGCGTAAAAAAGGCAATAAGTAATAACTGTAAGTACTTAGCAGCAGTAGCTGAATGCCGAGGCTCAGGATTTTATACATTCAATGATACACAATATTATACATTCATTGATACACAACTAAAAGAAGTTAAAGGACATAAATATGAAAAAATATTATATTATGTGCCAGGAAAGTCTGCAATAGTAGTAGAAATGAATGGAGATGTAACTGTTTTAAATGGTGATTTAAAAAAAGAGAAAGTTATATGTAGCTCAAATCCGGAGAATAGGTATGTTGTAGTAAATCAGGATTACTTTTATGTAACAAATAACAAAACTCTGAAGTTGGTTAATATAAAAACCAAAGAAATAAAAGAGTTTGAAGGGAACCATGTAGAAGTGGTTGCAGACGGCGAATTTTACAAAATGCTTCAGAATGGTGGAGACACTTATTACGATAAGAATTTTAACTTTATGGAAGATTATAAAAACATATATGGAAAAGATAAACGAGGGAGAATTCCGATAATGCTCAAAAATGGTGAGATTTTTATTTACCATTGTAACTAAAAAAACGTAAAACAAACATAGAGGCTTGAAATAGCCTCTATGTTTTTGTGTTAATATAATTTTATTATTGCATGAAGTTTGGTTTCATCTTCACTTTTTATAGTAACAATATGTTCATTATCAGTATTAGAATAATAGCATTTAACCTTTTCTCCTAATAGTGCACCAGTTTTGTACATAATTTCTATATTATCAAAAGAAGTATTTTCATAAATATCTTTTGGCAAAGCCTCATAAGCTAAATCTAAGTAACATATATTATGCATATGATTGTTAATATCAATATCTCTTCTTTGCACAGTGTATTCAAAAGTAAATTTGCTATTTTCAGGTTCTTTCAATTTATCAAAATTATAATTATCAAAAGTACATTTATTCTCTGTTTGATATTTTTCTACTAATTCATCTGTAAAACGCATTAATCCTTTTTCTAAATGAATTAAAGTCCATTTAGAAGTAGCAATAGTGCATAATTCTCCGCCTGCCATTATATATTTCATAATCACGATAGCAACAAGCACGAACAGCACCTCTTGACCACGTTTTTACATGAATAGAATCTCCATATTTTATTCTTTTTAAAACTTTAATTTTCCAATGAAGTAAAACCCAACTTAATTTAGTTTCTTCAATATCTTTTAAACCATACCCAGCCATATCAGAATGGTAACCACCAATATCCTCAAAAAAGCCAAGTATTGCTCTATTAGTTAATTCAGTTTTATTATTAATATCACGTATACTAAAATCAAAATCATGTTCAATAATTGCCATTTGCTTTAATCCCTCCTTGTTACAACCTTTTTATATTATAGCACAAATTATAAAAAAGTGTATTAAATATTTATAAAAATATGATATAATATAAAAAATCCTCACAAGAGGATTTTTTATAGGATATTTACTTAAAAAATATAATCAAGGCTAACAAGTGCTATAAATGTACATAAATAGGGATGCCCTGTAACTGCAAGAGCAACAGCAACTGATGCTACAGCAATAGTACTTACAATTCTAAAAATGTCTTTTCTTTTCATAATTAAGTCTCCTTATATAATTGGTGGTAGAACTATAAAATCTAGTTCTAATTAAAAAGTTTCTATAAATATTATATAACAATAAACATAAGATGTCAAATATACATAAAAGAGGAGTGATGAAAAATGATAGAAATATTAAAAAAGTGTGAGGTATGTCCACATAAATGTAAAGTGAATAGAATAGAAGGAAAGAAACGGTAATTGTATGGCAACAGATAAGCTAGAAATATCGCTTGTTAGTTTGCATGCTTTTGAAGAACCATGTATTAGTGGGAAAAATGGTTCTGGAACTATATTCTTTACACATTGCAATTTACACTGCATGTTTTGTCAAAACTATGAAATAAGTCAGCAAGGAAAAGGAAAAGAAATAAGTATAGAAGAATTGGCAAATATTATGATATGTGAGCAAGCAAATGGAGCAGAAAATATAAATTTAGTTACTCCAACAATGTATGCATACCACATAATAGAAGCTATAAAAATAGCAAGAAAGCAAGGTTTAAAAATACCAATAATATATAATTCAAATGGATATGAAAGTATAGAAACACTAAAAGTATTAGAAGGCTATATAGATGTATATTTACCAGATTTAAAATATTATTCAGATGAAATGGCAATAAAATATTCAAAAGCACCACATTATTTTGAAATAGCAACAAAAGCCATAAAAGAAATGATAAGACAAGTTGGCTCTCCAAAGTTTGACGAAAATGGTATGATAAAAAAAGGAGTAATGATAAGGCATTTAGTGTTACCACATCACATACAAAACACAAAAAACATTTTAAAATGGATTAAAGAAAATATACCAGAAGATGTATATATAAATGTAATGGCACAATACTTTCCAACCTACAAAGCAAAAGAAGATGAACTAATAAATAGAAAGTTAACAAAAAGAGAATATAAACAAGTAGAAGAATATTTTTATGCATTAGATTTTAAAAATGGATATATGCAAGAACTAGGAGAGCATGAAGAAGAATACGTTCCAAAATGGGATATCTAGCTTAAAAATTTTGTAAAATATTGTCAGAAATTTCTTATATAAATTAAATGAAAATTATTGACATAAAGTTGAATATAATATAGAATACTAATAAATAAAAAATAATGAGGAGGTAAAAAGATGGAGTTTACTGAGGAAGAAAAAAGAGAAATTGATGAAATGCTTGCAAGGGCTGATGAAGATATGAAAAATGGGAGATTTCATACAAATGAAGAATCTAAGAAAATGATTAATGAATGGATAAGGAGATTAGATTATATATACAATAATTAGGCGAGAAACGGCAGATTATGATATATTCAACATATATTATTATATCAAATTCAAATTATTAAATCCCATTGCTTCAACAAATTTTTTAAAGGGAATAACTTCTAAAATTGATAGCTTAGAGTTATTCCCATACATAGGTGCAATTTATGAAAATTCACAAAACAGATTTATAATCTATAATAATTTTTTAATCTTTTATGAAGTCCAAGAAAAAGAAAAATTAGTAATAATAAAAGGTATTAGGAATAGAAGGAAAAATAAAGATGTCTAACTAAAACAGGCACCATTTATTAAATGATGCCTGTTTTAGTTTTATAATAAAATTACGCTTTTACAATACCTTTAATTGCGCCAAGGTGTTCATAGCCAATAAGTTTACAATCACTTAATTCTTTTGAAGAGTCAAATGCATAGAAATTATCAACTTCAGGATTAAGCCAAAGCTTAGGTGCAGGTAAAGCACGATCCCAGCGATTAAGCATTTCATGTACCTGATCAATATGCTCTTCATAAATATGAACATCAACCATATTGTAATGCATCTCTCCAGGCTTTAAACCAGTTACATGTGCAAGCATATAGTTAAGTACAGCATACTGAGTAATATTAAAAGGAACTCCCAAAAATGTATCACAAGACCGCTGTTCTACAAAAGTGTGAAGCTTTCCATCCAATACAAGGAACTGAACCTTATATACACAAGGAGGGAGAACAGCATTACCAAAGAATGGAGGTTGCCACATGGTAATAATATTACGTCTATCAGTAGGACAGTTGATAATTTTGTAAATTGCTGCATCCATCTGATCTTTAAAATCAGGTTCACCACCATTAGCAATTATATAACCATAAGAAGAACCAATTGTTCCAGCCCACTTTTTGCCAAAGAACTTTTCCTCTCCGTTGTCTGGATTGCGATATACCCCATCTGGACTTATTTCAAATTTATCCCAAATTTTAATACCTCTTTGCTGAAGCCAAGAAAGTGCAATACTTTTCTGCTGATAAATCCAAAGCATTTCCAAAACAGCAGTTTTAAAAGCCACTTTTTTCACAGTAAGAATAGGAAATTCTTTTGCTAAATCAAAAATCCAATGATTTCCAGGAATGCGGTATGTAATACCATTCCTAGACTCAGTCCGTGCACCATGCTGAATGATCTTTTTACAGGTTTCCAAATACATGTTATCAAATTGTGACATAGTTTTTCTCCTTTCATAAATAAACAAAAGAAATTGTTAACAGTTAACTTGTGCCAATTAATATAACACAATAAATAACATAAGTCAATAAAAATATATAAACAATATAATAAAATAAATAGAAAATTAGGCATAAAAATGAGTTGACTTATGTGATTTAATATGATATATAATTAATATAAGTCAACTGTATAGTAATTCTTTTTTATAATGAAAGGAGAATAAAATGTTAAGTATAATAGTAGCAATATCAAAAAACAATGTTATAGGAAAAGATAATAAACTAATTTGGCATTTGCCAGAAGACTTAAAAAGGTTCAAGAAATTAACCACAGGTCATACAATAATAATGGGAAGGAAAACTTTTGAATCTTTAGGAAGAGTATTGCCAAATAGGAAACACATAGTTGTTACAAGTAATACAAATATGCAAATAGAAGATGAAAATGTAGAACTGATACATGATGTAAAAAAGTTAAATAAGTACATCAATTCAGAAGAAGAAAACTTCATAATAGGTGGAGCTACTATATATAAATTACTTATGCCATATGCAAATAAAATGTATATAACAAGAATAAATGAAGAGTTTGAAGGAGATGTATATTTCCCAAAGTTAGATAAAAAAGTCTGGAAGGAAGTAGAAAGAGAAAAAGGAATTCGAAATGAAAAAAATCCTTTTGACTATGAATATGTAACTTATATAAGAAAATAAGTAAATAAAAATGGCCGTTTTGTAAGACGACCATTTTTATTTACAAATTAAGATAAAATTTTATAGGAAACTGTTTCAAAATCTTTAGCAATATCTTCAGGCAAACGCCATACAAATATCTCTGCAAGCATTTCAGTTGTAATGTCAGAATTTAAAGTAACTAAGCCAGAGTTTCTGTCAAACGAAAAATAATCAGAATAATCATAAAATGCCTGCTCAAGTGTTCCGTAGAGTATAGCGTCACTATTATTTGAGTTCCAATACTGTTGAATATTATAACTATAATTATTAATAACTTTTAAACTAATAAACCGTTCAGTAGTTAAATAAATGAAAGCATTACCAATAAGATATTCAAAACCTATACATCTTGTCATAATTTTTTCTCCTTTCTATTAATAAATAAGAAAAGTTACATTGTTACAAATTTATCACATTATAACACTGTAATATATGAAAAGCAATAGGAAAGATTAGTAAAGATTTGGTAAAGATTTGGGACGTGTCAAAAACTTTCCATTTTGTTTTTTAATTAAATCTTAATTTGAGAGGAAAGTTTTGGACACGTCCCAAATCTTTACCAAATCTTTACTAATCTTTCCTAAAAATAAATCATAATTTTAAACAATAATCTTGTTTTTACAGTGTAAATGTTGTATAGTAAGGAGTGTAAAAATATACAATAATAAAAGAAAGAAGGAAAATTATAAATGAAAATAGGAATTGTAGGACTTCCAAATGTAGGAAAATCAACATTATTTAATAGTATAACAAATGCAGGAGCAGAATGTGCAAATTATCCATTTTGTACAATAGAGCCAAACGTAGGAGTAGTACCAGTTCCAGACGAGAGGTTAGATGAACTTACAAAAATGTATAACCCAGAAAAAACAACACATGCAATTATAGAATTTGTTGATATAGCAGGTTTAGTAAAAGGAGCAAGTAAAGGGGAAGGTTTAGGAAATAAATTTTTGTCACATATACGTGAAGTAGATGCGATAGCTCATGTTGTAAGATGTTTTGATGACTCAAATATAGTACATGTAGACGGAAGCATTAGCCCTTTAAGAGATATAGAAACAATTAACTTAGAACTAATTTTTTCA
This sequence comes from Clostridia bacterium, assembly GCA_022791325.1. Classification (GTDB taxonomy): domain Bacteria; phylum Bacillota; class Clostridia; order TANB77; family CAG-508; genus UMGS1663. Next base: position 7,735 of record JAAVYV010000051.1, on the reverse strand, counting down.
GATATAGAAATGGTAGATAGAAGATTAGAAAATGCCAAGAAAAAACTAAAAGCAGATAAAAAGGCAGCAAGTGAAATAGCGGTTCTTGAAAAAATAAAAGAAGTATTAGAGCAAGGAAAATGTGCAAGAACAGTAGAATTAACAGAGGAAGAAAAAGAAGAAATAAAAGACTTATACTTACTAACATCAAAACCAGTATTATACATAGCAAATGTTTCTGAAGAACAAATGGCAAATGGCGAAAATGACCAAAAAGTAAAAGAAGTAAAAGAATTTGCTAAGACAGAAGGAGCAAAAGTAATTCCACTATGTGTAAAAATAGAAGAAGAACTATCTTCACTAGAAGGAGAAGATAAACAAGAAATGCTAGAAGCATTAGGACTAACAGAGTCAGGTCTAGATAAAGTAGTAAAAACAAGCTATGACTTATTAGGACTAATGAGCTTCTTAACAGCAGGAGAACCAGAAGTAAGAGCATGGACAATAAAAAAAGGAACAAAAGCACCTGGGGCTGCCGGAAAAATTCACTCAGACATAGAAAGAGGTTTTATAAGAGCAGAAGTAGTATCATATGAAGATTTGATAAAAGAAGGTTCAATGGTAGCATGTAAAGAAAAAGGTTTAGTACGTTCAGAAGGAAAAGAATATATAATGCAAGATGGAGATGTGGTGCTATTTAGGTTTAATGTATAAAAATAATAAAGAGGAAAGATATATAGAAATGAAGAATGTTCCAAAAAGGAACATTCTTCATTGTTTTTAGTTAAATTGTAGAGGTGCATATTAGCTCGCCCGAAAGGCGAAATTGCTTTTTAATCATTTTTAGATAATTTCTCTCTTAAGAAGGCGGTTATTTTGTACATCCATCCTACGAAGTTCGTCTTCTGTGTATGTTTTAAAGTCTTCGTCCTGAAATAAAATGAAAATATCTTCAGTAGGGCTACCATACCCTACCACTTCACAGTTGGCATCGAGAACGACTCTGATAGTTTTTGCTTCTAACTCATCACTTCTTTGAACATTAACGAACTGCATGATATTTGTCAGCTGAAATGCCTCAACGTTAGTGTCTTTAATAATTCTGAAAGATAAAGGCTTTTTATCCAACTCAGTTTTTAACATTACAACAGTACTGTTACCAAAAGAAAGCTCATAAAAACAATCTGATTTTTCAATTTTTGTAGTTACAATATTCATTGGCTACCTCCTAATAAATAATATTGCAGGTTAACGAGTTACAAAAATAAATTGTATTTAACAACTTTAAAATATGTAAACATAATAACATGTTTTGATTAAAAAGTCAAGTACTTTTTTGACTTTTTAGTAACATAAAATTTTAATGGCAATTTTAAAATCTTTATCGATATCAGCAAGTAAGTGTATAAAAATTTATGCTTTAAATCATAAATTGAAACATCAGAATTTAGAATAATTGTTCCAGTATTTTTACCAAATGGAATAAATGAAAAATAATTACAATATTCACTAAAATATAGAAAAAAGCAAGAATAAAATAAAAAATCCCAACAAAATCTAAATCAAAAAGTGTCTAAATAATATGAGGAATAATTATAAGCAATTGATAATTATATACCTTTATGATAATATTAACAAAAACTATAAAAATAGGAAGAAAAAAATGAAAAGTATAAATAAACAAGAGCTTCACAACATTTTTAAAGGAATAGCAAATAAAGAAGAAAAAGAATTTAACAAATTGTATGAAAAATATAATAAACTAGTATATGGTGTTTCATTCTCTATATTAAAAAATAAAGAAAGTAGTGAGGATATTACTCAAATAGTATTTGAAAAAATATGGAATATGAATACAAATAATTTGCCGACAAGCAATGAAGCAAGTTGGTTATATAGTATAACAAAAAATGAAACTTTAAATTTCTTGAGAAAACAAAAAAATACATTAAATTTAGAAGATATATATTACATTAATAATGATAATAATGAATTAAATGAAATAATGGAAAAGGATACTTTCAATAGGATAATTGCAAAATTAAATGAAAAAGAACAGGAAATAGTATCATTAAAAATATTATCAAATTTATCTTTTAGAGAGATTTCACAGATACTAAATATACCAATAGGAACAGTGCAATGGAAATATTATAAATCTTTACATACATTAGAAACACTAATAAGTAGTATATCACTATATATAATAGCAATTGTTTTATTTATTACACAAAAACAAGTAAATATGAAGAAAAAGGCATCCACCATATATGAAAACAAAGAGGTAGAAACTCCAACAATTAAAGAAGAGAATAATAAAATACAAAAAGATGAAAACGAAATGCAAAAAGCAGAGATGCCTAATGCAAGAGAAAATGTTATAGAAAATGAAAAAGTAAGCGAAGAAAATATACAAATAAATGAAATAAAAGAAGAAACAATTATAGAAAGTAGAGAAGAAAGTAATAATACAAATATATATGATATAGGAATACTAGGTTTTTCTTGTATATTACTAATTATTGTAATAATATTTACACATATTTTTAGAAAACACCAACAAAACTTAAAGAAAAAAGCGTCTAAATAATAGAAAGGTAAAAGGTGAGTAAAATGAATAAAAAAATATTAACAATAATAATTTCAACAATTTTAATATTTGTAATTGCTTTAGGAATTTTATACATAATAGATAATAATAATATGAAAAACAATAAACACGTAATATTTAGTACTTGGGGTAAAAAGTATGCTACACCAGATAAAAAAGATCCTTCTAACACAACTAATATAGAACTAGAAAATCTGCCAAAAGAATATTCATTAGAGCAAGCAGTAAAAGATGAGTGTTTTATCATAACAAACAGTAAAATTTACAACAAAAATAGATTAGAAGAATTTATACAAAATACAGGTGGAAACACTGAAAATAGAAAAGAAGATACAATAAGAATAGTAGAGTATACAAGAGAAGGAGACCCTATAATAACTGAAGTAAGCTTTAAAATAAAAGACGAAACATATATTTTAAGTGGAAAGCCAGTTAATAAAACAACATATATAGTAAAAAGAGATAACACAAGAGATACGTTTGCAGAAGAACCAAAAATAACAGTAGATGAAGATATACCAGGAGAAATTTATACAATAAGTTTACAAGAAAGCAACAAAGAAACTAAACTTAGTATAGAATTAACAGCAGAAATACAATATGTAGATTCTAACTCTAAAATATATGATCCAATAAATATTTGTAGCTATCTACCAAATGTAGAAATATCAAATTCATCATATTTCTATGGAAAAGTAATAGAAGCTAAACAAAACTACATTTTAGTAGAGCCAAACGAAGGAGAACAAATACGAAAAACAGCTGATAAAATATCTATTGGTTTAGGAGAATATAATGATGCACTATATGAAATAGGAACAAATGTAAAAGTAACATATACAGGCTATGTAATGGAAAGCTACCCAGCCAAAGTAGATGCAATAAAAATAGAATTAAAATCTACTGAAAACTTTGAAATACGTTTTTATGATAAACACCCACAAACAGGTACAAAAATAAACAAAATTTTAGATAAATCAGAAACAAATAAATATGACTACAATATTTATTCATATGAAGGATCAATAAACATTTTAATAAATGGAGAAGAAATGTCATTAAGAAATGCATTATTAGAAAATAAAATAACAATGGATGAAATTATAGTAAAAGCAAATAAAGACTTAAGTGATAAAAAGATAACAGGAGATACTTATAAGGATGGTGGAAGTCAGGTATATGAATATGAAAATTATACACTTATAAAGTGTCATACCTTAGCAGGAAATAGAGATGTATACATAGGAGCAAAAAACATGTCAATAAATGATTTGAAATTAAAATAAAATTAAAAATGTATACAAACATTTGAATATGATTGCAAAGAAATTTATGCCATAAACAGATCATACAAAATTGCTCAAAATATGGGAACTTTAGTAACAATAGTTATAGATTTACAGGAGTATATTCAGAAGATTATGGAAAAACATATCAATATGCATAAAATAAACTTAAATGGGAAAATAATATAATTACTGGAACAGGAACATCAGAAAAAAAATAAATTTAACAACATATATGATTTTTCAGGAAATGTTATGGAATATACAGATGGCTGGGTAAGAGCCAGGGGATATTATAGTGTAGGAGGATACTTTGGCACCCCACGGAAACTATGAAATTTATAGTGCAAGGCTAATAGGAGTGACACCATTAGAAAGGTTACGGTATAGAGTAGTTATATATATAAAATAGAAATTTTAAAACAAAGAAGAACTGCCTAGAAAGCAGTTCTTCTCTGTTAAATCATTTAAAAGAATTTTAGCAATTATTATTATCATCACACATAAACTTATTACAATTAACTGTATAAAATCTTCTTTCAGCAAGTTTGTCTTGAACTCCACGAAGAGCTTCACCAAATCTTTGGAAGTGAACAACTTCTCTTTGGCGTAAGAAACGAAGAGGATCTAAAACGTCTGGGTCATCTTTACACAAATCGATTAATTTTTCATAAGTCGCTCTTGCTTTTTGCTCAGCAGCTAAGTCTTCTTGTAAGTTAGCAATAGGGTCACCTTTTGCAGCAATATAAGCAGCTGTAAATGGAGTACCAGCAGCTGATTGTGGATATACATCGACACCATGTGGTGTGTGTTTGTTATCTATCCTAGAATAAAATTTAAAGTAACTACTCATTTCTGTACAAAAAATTATATTCTGCTTAAACTCAATTGTGAAAATTAAGTTATATTAATAATAAGAAAAGAGTAACAAATTTATAAAAAGTCTATAAGTGTTTATATATTAGCACTTATAGGCTTTTTACATACTTCACTACACTTTAGTATTCACTTTACTATAGTGTAGTATTTTTATTTTAGATTTTTCATGGGTTAGTTCTGTATTTAAAGTTTCAGAAAAATCGATTATTGATACTTTTGAAAATGAAACCAATACTTTTATAAATCCAATGGAGCAATTACTGACAGAAGATGAAAATTTAATGAAAGATTTAGAACAAGAATATCAAAAATAAAAATGGCAAAGTTATTATAAAGCTCTATATGCTACCATTTTCTCACAAGTTTCACTATGATAAATAGCATAACAGTATAAAGGAAAAGACTTTTTAAATTTAATAATATCTTTTCCTTTATACTAAAAATTACCATATATTTGCTCTTTGATATTGAATTATGCCATTATTAAGCACCTGACATTCATATTCAACATAATTCTTATTTCCATTACTATAAAAATATGTTTTTATTTCAGAATATCTCCCTCTTATATACACTGAATCTTTTTGTTGATAATCTACAATTTCTACATGATACTGCTCCTTCATATAGCTCCTACATTGCTCATAAGCCTGTTTTCTGTATTCTTTACCATAATAACCATGTAAACAAAAAAGAATAATCCCTACAATAAACATTGCTATTGCTACTATGGTACTTATCTTACTAGCCCGATAATAACATTCAAGATATAATGCATCAATCACAAAAGAAAAGCAAAAAACAAATATCCATAAAAACGAGGCTATCAATAAAAATGTTACTGATTTGTCATAATAAGTGATGCCCATATTTTTTCCTCCTATATATGATAATTCATTCAAATAAACTGGTTACATTAATATTTTAATACAATTTTACATTTTTTTCTCTACATTTTTTGACAAATTTTGTTATAAGTCTATTGATAACCAAAATTCAATATTATCTGTGTAGTAATATTCTATACATGGTCTATCTTTGGAAAGTTTATATGAATATTTGTTTAAAAACACATCATATACTTTTCTAATTAGATTATACATATCATCTGCTTGATTCTCTGGGTTCGATTTTATTTTGAATACAGCCCATTTTCCTCTTTTAATTTGTATTTCTTCTAAATCACTATAAGGATGTTTTCCTGCAATATAAAAATCAACTTTTTCAATATTATCTACATAATTGTAATTTCCAATTCCCAAATATCCACTTTCTTTTTCTTGAATCTTCATTAAAGTTTTTGATTCTTCATAAAAGAAATTTCTTGCTTCTTTATTTATTTCAATTTTACTTATTTTTCTATGTTTTCCATAAAAAATCATTACGTCTTTTTCAATTATTTCATAATCGAATATACCATTATTTTCATTAAGATTATGATAGATAATATTATTGGAAATATCATATTTTTCTAATAACATTACAGATTTATTATTTTTCTTTATTTCTTCTAAATCTATTCCAAATTCATTCTTTAATACTCGTAAAAAAGCATATTCTGAATTATAATTATATTTTATTGCAATATCAATAATTTTGCTTTTTCCATCAATTATTTCTTTGTATCCTTCTGTTAATCGTCTTTTTCTAACATATTCCCCAATTGGTATTTGAACAATGAAACTAAATACCTTCATTAAAGTGTTTTCGCTTATGCCTATTTTCATTGCTAATTTATTATATTCAATTTTTTCTGTTAAAGATTTTTCAATTTCATCTAATATTAAATTAATATCGTTAAACCAGTTCATTTTTACTCCTTATTTTTTTCTTAATATAATATTATTCTATCACAAAATTTTATCAAAGTATATAAGTTTTTTTGTCAGTATTAATTTATTTTTGCAGGTGATTGCTTATCTTTTATCTTGTTGGTAACTTTTACTATGTAAGATATGCTAAGCACCTTTTCCCATTATAAAATCCATTTCTATTGTTAATTACAGAAATGGCATAACGTAGATATATTAAGGAACATAATCATTTTATACATTTCTTTCATTGACAATGTTCCTTTAAAGATACTTTTTAGAAAAAAGGGGAAAAAACGGAATTGAATTTCTTATTATCTGATATTATACTTTAGTTAATATTTAATTTTACTTTACTTTTATTACTTCTCCTTAGTATTACTATGCCTAAAAGTTGTTAGTAAATTTTTGACTAGCTATAAAATAGTAGTTTAGTTATACATTGTCAATGAAGAAAATTTATAAAATGATTATTCTTGCAAAGCTTTACTTCTTTATGCAATTTTCGTAATTGTACAATGTGATTACATTTTATAATATGGTAATGGTGTTTAACAGAATATTTGTTAAACACCTTAACTGACAGAAAAAAGGAGTAATTTTATGTGTAATTCAAACAAAGATAATATAATTCAAATGTATTATAATGAACATTTTCGACCTACAGATATATCAAAAGCACTTAATATTGATAATGGTTATATTACAAGAATTATTAAACAAGATGAAAGATACCAAACGGAAAAAGAACAAAGAAAACAATTTAATAAACAAAGGAATAAAGAGCAAACTATTGCTTATATAAAAGAATTTAGGCATTCACAAAAAGAAGAATATGAAATTTTACAATATCAACTAGCACTAGATTCAAAAATAGAATCTAAAAACTCAATTATTTCTAAATTTAATTTTATAAAATACAACTCTAGTGCATATAACTATAATAGTAATAAAAATCAATTTGAGTTAGATAAATAATCTATCAATGCTCCCTATTGTTTTCCTAAAGTAATAAAATATTAATTTTTCTATTAAAGCCAAAGGGCTTTTTTTTATATTCTTAGGAAAGTCATCCGCGATAGCGGTGAGTTTCCTAAGAAGATAGTTATGGAAGAATTAGATTTTCTTAGCGAAGAATGAGCTTAGAAAATTTTATTCTTGTTTTTTAT
>JAAVYV010000050.1 GCA_022791325.1 Clostridia bacterium | reverse complement strand
GGGACGGTCCTTTTCGTTCCGAAATCGGAACGAAAAGGACCGTCCCTACCGTGCGCCTAATTTATAACCAAAAGGAGAGTTCTTTTCGGTGGATTTTTGTAAAATTTTGATGAAAAAGTAAACTTTTTACCTTGACATATATAGTTATTAATAATAAAATTATAATAACTAGGAGGATAAAATGGATTTATTGTATAATATAAATAATATACCTCTAACAAGTACAAAAGAAGCAGTCAGTTATGAAATAAAAGTAGGAAAAAGAACAAGCAAATTATTATTTGACTTTGAAGAAAGTTGTACTTTTAGGCATGGGGATAAATTAACCAACTTAATAAAAGCAAGAATTTTAGAAGATTATAAAAAAGGAAGTTCTAGTTCGCCAGATAGTGCAAAATACATATGTATTGAAATTCCAGAATCAATTTGTATAGAACAATTAATAAATAGTTCTATATTTGACACATTAGAAGAACTCGGAAAACTTACAAATCTATCAGACAGAGGATATAATCATTTAGGCATTATATATATAAATCAAGATGGAAAATACGAATTATATAATCCAACTAATGAAGTTTTGCAATATGTAGAAAAGAACTTAGATAGAGAAATTACACAAAGTGAAAAATTATTTTCTGAAAGAATAAGAAGTCAAGAATTTAAAGCAAGAATCTCTGAACCTGCGAATGAATATATAAAAGAAAAACAGCAAATGATAAATAGAAGAAAGAAAAATGTATTCTTAGAAGAACAATATAGATATAAAATTGGAAATAAAATATATACAGATTATATAGGAACAGATGTAACAGAAGGAAAGATATTAAGGATAAATAGATTAAACAAGATAGAGGACATAAAAGAAGAAAAATTGTATTCAGCTTTTATAGAAAAGAAAGATGAAGAAACAGAAGAACAAGAAGAAAATATGATGATTGCACAAATTCCAAGAGGTTTTCCTACATTATTTACATTACCAAAAACAATAGAAGAATATTTAAAAGATAATGATATAAACAAAATAGAAAAAATTTTACAATTAATTACAGATTTACCAAAAGAAAGACTAAACGTAAATGATATGATATATATTGGTGGAATTGATAAGCAAGGAAATATACATAGAAATATACAAGACTGCTTAGAAGAAACAAAGCAAATAGTAAAGGTGCAACAATTTAAATATAAAACAATGATAAAAGAAAAAGAAATTTCAATAATATAGGAAAATGAGTAGAAAAGGAAATTTTAAAATATCTCCTAAATTTAGTTTTTTTAGAATATTTATAAAAGTATAATAAATAGAATAACGCAAATAATATTAATAGAAAAACAATAAAACAAGTGCTTACAAGTAATTTTAAAATTTATATAAATCTATAATAACTAAGAATTATAACAATTGAAATATAAATTAAAATTACAAAAGCAAATAAAATAAAAAGTGTTTTTCTAAAGTTAGGAGGTAACTAAAATGTCTAGAAATAGAAACTCAGTTATGTCTGAAAATTTAAAAGAAGAAATAGCAAAGGAACTAGGAGTTTATGAGCAAGTAAAACAAGATGGAGGATGGGGAAACGTGTCTTCTAAAACTTGTGGTAATATAATATCTAAAGCAATAGAAATAGCAAATAGAAGTGTTGAATAGTAAGTTATAAGTAAATGAGCGGTTATTATAATCGCTCATTTTACTTGCAAAAGTATATTAAAAAGCATATAATTTATAATAATCAAAATATGAATATATTTTGACTATCGCAAATAAAATATAGAAAGGAGAGTATAATTTATTTAATACATTAAGTAAATTATACAAAAAAGTATGAACAAGAATCATATATTAACGATAAAAGATATTTTAGAAGTAACAAAAGGTATATTAATAATAGGAAATGAAAACGACCAATGTGAACAATTTACAAAAGATACAAGACAGATAAAAGAGAATGAAACATATATAGGCCTAGTAGGAGAAAAAATAAATGGAGGAATTTACTTCGAAGAAGCATTAAAAAAGGGGGCTAATACAGTAATAATTGAACATATTCAAATAACAGAGGAGCAAAAACAAAAATACAAAGGAAAGAATATAATAATTGTAGAAGATACATTAAAAGCTCTTCAGCAAATAGCAATATTAAAAAGAAAATTATATAATGATAAATTGAAAGTAGTTGCAATAACTGGAAGTGTAGGAAAAACAAGCACAAAAGATATGATAGCAAGTGTGTTAAGTACAAAATATAAAACTTTAAAAACAGAAGGGAATTATAATAACCATATAGGTGTTCCTCTTACAATATTAAAACTTAAAGAAGATGATGAAGTTGCAGTAATAGAAATGGGGATGAATCATTTAGGAGAAATAAGCATTCTTACAAATATAGCAAAGCCAAATCTTTGTGTAATTACAAATATAGGAACTTCACACATAGGTAATTTAGGGTCGAGAGAAAATATATTAAAAGCAAAATTAGAGATACTAGAAGGAAATGAAGAAAAAGAAATAGTTATAAATAATGATAATGATTTATTACATAAATTTTATAAAGAGAAAAATAATGAAGTTAATATAATAACATATGGAATAGAAGAGCAAAATAAAATATATGCTACAAATATAATTCAAAAAGAAGAAAGCAGTAAATTTATATGCCATATAGAAGATGAAGAATTTGAAGTAGAAGTTCCAGTTGCAGGATTACACTTTGTAGAAAATAGTTTAGCAGCTACAGCAGTAGGAAAAAAATTAGGTCTTACAAATAAAGAAATAAAAAAAGGAATAGAAACATTTGAATTAACTAAAAAAAGAATGGATATAGAAACATTAAAAAATGGTGTAAAAATAATAAATGATAGCTATAATGCAAGTTTAGAATCAATGAAGGGGTCACTACAAAATCTTGCAAAATACAAAAATAGAAAAATAGCAATATTGGGAGATATGTTTGAATTAGGAGAATATGCAAAAGAATTACATGAGAAAGTAGGAATAGAAGTATATAAAAATAATATAAATATATTAATATGTGCAGGAGAAAATGCAAAATATATAGCTAGTAAAGCAAAAGAAGAAGGAATGGCAGAAGAAAATATTTATTATTTTAAAGAAAAAGAAAGTATTATAAAAAAATTGAAACAAATAATGAAAAAAGACGATGTGATTTTATTTAAAGCTTCAAATGGAATGAAATTTTTTGAAATAGCCGAAAAAATAAAAGAAGAACATTAGAAATTCGAAAATAGAATTCCCAAAAGTGACAGATACCTCAAAAGTGACAGATACCCCAAAAGGAAACGTCCCCAATGGGAAAGAAAGGAGAAAACATGAATAAAATAAAATTAGCAATAGTTTTTGGAGGTATGTCCACAGAACATGATGTCTCAATAGTATCTGGAACCTCCATTATAAATAATTTAAATAAAGAAAAATATGAAATATACCCCATATATATAGGAAAAACAGGTTACTGGTACACATATATGCCAACTAGAAGAGTATATAAAGTAGGGGATAGTATTGATAATATATCATCTCTAAGTAATCCAATACAATACTTAAGTCAAATGGACTGCATATTTCCAGTATTACATGGACTATATGGAGAAGATGGAAGCATACAAGGGCTATTTGAATTAACTAAAGTTCCATATGTAGGATGTAAGGTTTTATCTTCAAGTATCTCGATGGATAAAGTATATACTAAAATAATATTTGAAAAGGCAGGACTTGATCAAGCTAAGTACATATATATAAGAGAAAATAGTGGAAAATACATTTATGTAGATGAAAACTTTAATGAAATTATATGTACATTAGAACAAGTAACTGAAATAATAGAAGAAAAGTTAGAATACCCAATGTTTATAAAACCTTCAAATTCTGGGTCTTCAGTAGGAATAAATAAAGTAAACAATACCAAAGGACTAAAAGAAGCAGTTATATATGCAACTAAATTTGATAAAAAGATATTAATAGAAGAAGGAATAAATGGGAGAGAAGTAGAGTGTGCAGTTCTAGGAAATGAAGAAGTTCAAGCTTCATGTATAGGAGAAGTACTTTCAGCAGAAGAATTTTATAGTTTTGATTCGAAATATAATAATAACGAATCAAAAACACAAATACCAGCAAATTTGCCTACACAAATATCAGAAGAAATAAAAAGTAAAGCAATAAAGGCATTTAAAGCAGTTGATGGAAGAGGTCTTTCAAGAGTAGACTTTTTTATAGAACAAGGAACAAATAGAATTATAATAAATGAAATAAATACACTTCCAGGCTTTACAACAATAAGTATGTACCCAAAATTATTTGAGGCGATAGGAATAAATTACGACCAATTATTAGATAAAATAATAGAGTTAGCAATAAAATAAATAATGTCTTCACAATACAGCAGATTAGTAATAAAACGTATTGTGGAGACATTTTTATTATTAAATAAAAAAAATTGATTTTAAATTATTAGCTTGTCCATATGGTAAAACTACTTTTTTGTATAATAAATATTATGAAATCTTAAATTTTATATACAAAATGAAAATATTTTTTATAGTATTAATGATTTTAAAAGTAATAAGTCTAATTGTTGCGAGAACTACAATTAGAGGAATTATCACAAGTGGCAGAAATTGCAGATAAACTATCGCCAATAATAGTAAAGAAACCAGAAAGAGCAACCAGTTCATCAACGGTTAATCCTTGAGAAATTAAAATTGCAACAATATTAGCAAAGGTAACTAATTCACATCCATTTAAATTACTTAAACAATTCATATAATCTTCACCTAATATAAAATATGAAAAAAATAAATAGATGAAAGTTATCCAATAGAAATTTATTTGCAAACTAAAAAATAAGAGAAGGAATTTTGTTATATTAAAATTCCTTCTTCTACTTTTTTAATAAGGTTCATATTAATCTTTAAAAATAAAAATATCATTAGGCGTACATTCTAAAATTCTACAAAGTTTTTCAATAGTTTCAAATCGTATACTAATAGTTTTATTATTAATCATATCAGTAACAGACTGAAAATCGCTTTCCATTTGTTGTACTAACCAATATTTAGATTTATTTTTTTTAGCTAATATGTCTTTTACATTAAGATAAATCATATTAACACCTCATTATATATTTTAACCAAAAATAAGCTATAGATTAAGTGATATTAAACTTAACTAAGTTGCAACTTATGTAATAGAATGTAAATTAAGAATAGAAAATGAAATAAGTCTTAATGAGGGAATAATAAAAGATAAAACAATAGGAAATACAAAAAATTAAAAATATATAGTCATATATATATCAATATTAAATATGAATTTAGAAATCTAATTTATAGGAAGTAGAAAGTCCTAAAATTAAAAAGTTATATAGATAATAAATAAGAAAAATATGCAAAAAGGTTTATGTAAAAAAGCAAACAGTAAAAACTAAATAAAATAATGACGAAGGTAAATATTAATGCTAAAATTAAATAAAATATTTTAAAGGAGAAAAAAAGTGGAAAGAGAAAATAAAGGAATAACATTAATAACACTGGTTATCACAATAGTACTATTAATAATATTAGCAGGGATAATGGTAAATATAGGATTAGGAGAAAACGGACTATTTACAAGGGCGAAGGACGCAAAAAATAAGTATATGTCAGCAGAAAAAGAGGAAGAGAAAATGTTAAATGAATTATATAAACAATTAGGTATAGAACAGGAAATACCCGATAATTCAGAGCATATAGAGGCAGGCAGAATAGTGCAGACACCAGAAGAATGGAAAACAATAATGCCAAACTATGTATCAGTTGTAAATGGAGATCAAATAAAAGAAAGCTATAAGGTAGCATCTGTATATGCGGTGTCAGTAGGAAATGGAAAAGAAGTACCTGTACCAATTGACTTTTACTATGTAGGTGGGACTTACGAAAGTGGAATAGTAATATCAGATAGTATAGAAGATAGAAATAAAGATGCAGGTAAGGCAGATGTAAGAAAAGAGCTAAAAGGAAATCAATTCGTATGGATACCATGTAAGTTAGAAGATTATCATAAAATAGATTTTCGGAATATCATTAGAGGAAGAAGAATGGGATAGAGAAACTGCAGAGGCAGAATTACCACAAATAGAAAAGTATGGAGGATTTTATATAGGTAGATATGAAGCAGGAGTAGGAACATTAAATAAAGAAAAACAGCAAAATGGAGCAAGTAATCCATTTGACTATACAGTAACATTCACAAATGGTGCATCATTATTTAATATTGTAGAAGTTCAAACAGGATTAAATAAAAATTGGGCAAATCAAAATTATAATTTCACTGCAAAAAGAGAAGGAATACCAGCAAAATATGTAGGAGATAGTAAAGCTAACCGGAAATGTTGTCGTTAAAGCGGATAGTATACCATATTATCATGCAGATTATTATACAGCAACAGAAATGAGTAGAAGATTGTATGCAAATCATAAATATGTAAAAAGTGGATTAGTAACAGGAACAATGTGGGATGTAATGCTTAAATATATGCAAGAAAATCGGTGTAACTATAAAAGACAAAAGTTGGGGAAATTATGATAATGTTGCATTAACAAATATAACAGGATATTATACAAATGTATCATCAGCAGGGGCAACAGATGGTTTTAAAAATGCAAAAGGGGAAACCAGTGATGGTGGAATAAATACCTATGCATTATTAACAACAGCTTCAACAGAAAATGTAAAAAAGATGAATTTATATGATGTAGCAGGGAATCTATGGGAACTTACTAATGAAGCATCATATGCTAAAAGTAATGTGTTCTATAATCCAGTTATAGCCAGAGGAGGAAGCTTTTTCAATGAGGGTTCTACTACAACAGCATGTTGTCGAGGGACTGCTTCATCCATTGAAGCAAATACTGTAGTAGGATTTCGAGTTGCACTTTTTCTTCAATAGTTTGTAACAATGCAATAAAAAATATATATCCTATTTTTCGTAATAATTAAATTTTAAAAATAAGATACACTCTTAAGCAATTTTTATGTAAAAAGGCAAATAGTAAAAATAAACAGGATTAATGACTATAGTAAATATTAATGTTAAAATTATATAAAAATTATTTTAGGAGAAAACAAAAGATGAAAATGGGAAACACAGGAATAACTTTAATAACACTAGTAATTACAATAATATTAATAATAATATTAGCAGGAATATCAATAGATATTACTTTAAAGGACAATGGGATAATTAATAGAGCTATAGAAGCAAAAAACAAAATAGATAGATCTAGTATAATCGAACAAATAAAAATAGAAATAATATGCAAACAGATAGAGAAGGAAGAAGAAAATATAAGTAAAGAAGATTTAGAACAGATATTAGGAAAATATGGAGAAGTTCAAAAAGACGAAAATGGAAAATTAATAGGAGTAATTACAGATAAAGGTGGCTATAATATAGTATTACAAGATATATTAGATGAAGGAAAAGTAAAAGAATCAGGAAATGAGTCAGAAGAAAAGAAAATAGCAATAATAATATTAAATAGAAAAACACTAACAATAGAAGAAGGAAAAAAAGAAATATTAACAGTAACAATTGAACCAGAAGATGCAGAGAATAAGGAATTAGAATGGGAGAGTAATAAAGAGGAAATAGTAAAAGTAGATAATAAGGGAGAATTGGTAGCATTAAAAGAAGGAACAGCAATAGTAACAGTTAGCTCAAAAAATGATAAAACAATAAATGATAAATGTACAATAACAGTAACAAAGGCAAAAGGAGCACAAGGGGAAAGTGGATATTTAGGAGAACAATATAATGATCCATATATACCAATAGGATTTAGACATACAGAAGGAACGTGGAATTCAGGTTATACAATAATAGGAGAAACTGAGTCAGTAGGAAATGAATTTGTATGGGTACCATGTGTATTAACTACAGCAGAACAAGAACAGGCAAAAAGTAATGGAGATAGTGTTCAAATTTTCCAAGAAATAAAAACAGGTAAATATATGTCAAGTACAATTAGTGTAATAGGTAACGCATCAGATAAAATAAAAAACAGTGTAGGAAAATACCAAGGTTTTTACATAGCAAAATATGAAGCAGGTATACCAGGCACTACAAAAAGTGTAACAATTGATCATAATACATCAGTATCAGGAAATATTTTACCAGTATCAAAGCCAAATGTAGGTGTATGGAATTTTATATCAAAAACAAATGCATTATCATTATCAAATAAAATGATAAACTATGAAAAAACAGGAGTACATTCAACATTAATTAATGGAACAGCATGGGATACTACACTGAAATGGATAACCAATACAGCAGATAGTAATTATGCTGAAAATTCAAAAAATAAAGGGAATAATTCTGGAGCAATAGCAGTAACAAGTTCAAATTTGAATAAATATTATTCTAAAAATAATATTTATGATATGGCAGGAAATATAAGTGAATGGACAGATGAAGCGTGTATAATAAAAGAGGGGAAAGGTAAATGTGTGCTTCGTGGAGGAAACTACGAAATAGATGGAACAGAATATCCAGCAGCTTTACGTTATCCACATGATGATAAAGAAGTATATAACACTGGTTTTAGACCTGTAATTTATAAGTAAAGTAAATACTAATTTATAATAAGAAATAAAATTTTTAGATATATATATGATACTTGGGTTATAAAATTAAAAGTGATGCCACTAATATATGTATAATATTATGGAAAATAAGAAAGATCTCATTATAAAGAGTTATAAAAGTATTTAATTTTGAACTATGTAAATAAATTAAATATCGTAAAAAATAAGATATATTTTTGAATAAATTTTCAAAGCATATCTTATTTTTTATATATTAGGAAGTACTCTATTTTAAGTTGAAATTGTAAGGAGAAGAACCGTACTCGTTAGCGTAGCAAAGCTAGTTTCTTTTATAAGAATAAGTTTTTTAATATATTACTATAAAATTATTCTAAATTAAAAAATATATTTAAACTTATATAAAAACAAATAATAATTATTTTAAAAATCCACTATAGCGGAAAAATAAAACCGATTACTTATATAAAAAATAAGTAATTATGGATAGTTTAAATAAAAAGCCTAATAAATCCAATAATACCAAAAACGATAAACAAAAATCCAGATAATCTTGAAATAGTTTTTTCAGGTATCTTAGAAGATAAAAATCTTCCAAATAGAATAGCAATCATATCAGATAAAACCATTCCTAAAATAGCTCCAATTATTAAAAGTAATTTTTGATGAGGATAGCTTATACCAAGTCCAATAGAGGCCAAAAAAGTTTTATCACCAAGTTCACCTACAGCAATAGAAATAGCGATAATTAAGATGTAACCAATTCCAATTTTAGATAATTTCATTAATATGTTATTTTTCCTATTATCTTCACGTTTATCTTTTTCAGGTAAAAAGGACAAAATACCAAAAACTATAAAAGAGAAATATGTTATAAATTGCAAAATATTATGAATAAGTTCGTTTTCTAAAAGACCAATAGAACTACCAAATAAAATAGCAATACCATGACTAAAAAGAGAACCAAGAGCAACACCTAAAAGAATTGTAGAAGCCTTAAGTTTAGATGAAAAAGATAAAACTAAAAGTTGAGTTTTATCACCAAGTTCTGATATAAATACCAACAAAAAAGCAATTAAAATAGGGTATAAAAAATTCATAAAAATTCTCCTTTTGATAAAATATATTAGATAGATATATCTTTTATTCTAAATATTTAATATTGAACATTATAACTTAAAATGAATTACATCAAGACTATATTAAATTAACAATAAATTTTAAAGAATTATAGAACATCAAATTTAAATTTGTAAATTCTATGTGAACACTATTGCAACCAAGTAAACAAAATGATATGATATGTACGAAAATTAAGTGTTAAGCTTACGGAAATACATATTTAAATTATAAATGAGGAGGAATTACTTTGATAGAAGTTAAAAATATTACTAAAAAGTATGGAAATTTTATAGCCGTAGATAATATTAGCTTTGATGTTAAAGATGGAGAGATAGTAGGACTATTAGGGCCAAATGGTGCTGGGAAAAGTACGACTATGAATATGATAACAGGTTTTATTGAAGCTACAGAAGGAAATATTATAATAAATGGTTATGATATTTCTAAAAAACCAGGCAAAGCAAAAAAACAAATAGGATATATGCCAGAAGGAGTACCTTCTTACCAAGAGCTTACTGCTAAAGAATTTGTTAAATATATGGCAGAATTAAAGATGGTAGATAGGAAAAATAGAAAAGAAGAAATTGAGAGTGTAATTAAACAAACAGGCTTAGAAGAAGTACAAAACAAATTAATAAAGAACTTATCAAGAGGATATAAGCAAAGAGTAAGTATGGCAGGAGCACTAGTAGGAAAACCAGATGTACTAATACTAGATGAGCCAACTGTAGGTTTAGACCCAAAACAAATACTAGAAATAAGAAACCTTATAAAAGAGTTAGGGAAAAAACATACTATAATATTAAGTTCGCATATTTTATCAGAAGTAAGTCAAATATGTGAAAGAGTAGTTATAATAAACAAAGGAAGAATTGTAGCAATAGACACCCCAGAAAAACTAGAAACAAAAACACAAAATAAAAATATAATATATGTTACAGTAGAAGATAAAAATGAAAGAATGTTAAGCATAAGAGATAAAATAAAAAATGTTGAAGAACTAGAATACGTAAAAGACAATGAAGATGGAACAAAACAATATAAAATAGTATCAGATGCAAAAATAGACTTAAGAAAAACACTATTTGATATTCTACCAAAAGAAGATATAACAATATTTGAATTAAAAAAGGCAGAAGTAAGCTTAGAAGATGCATTTATGAAATTAATAGATGATAGACAAGAAAATATAAATAAGAATGAAGAAGAAATGATAATAGATAAATCAGAAGAAGAAAATGCAAACAAGGCAGACAATGAACAACAAACTGATAAAATAGAGAATAATGTAGAAGAAAGCATAGAAACTACAAATTCAGATAATGATACTACAACAAAACAAGAAAAAGGAGGGAAAGAATAATGTGGGCAATTATTAAAAAAGAAGTTAAAACATATTTTTTATCTCCAATAGGCTATGTATTTATTGGGATATTTTTATTAGCATTTAGTATATCTTTCAATTTAGAATTAGCATATTCAAATGGAATTATAGATTTTAAAAATATATTTATTTATATTTTTACATACTTACCAACCATATTAGTATTTGCATTTTTAATACCAATGTTAACAATGAGATCTTTCTCAGAAGAAAGAAAAAATGGAACAGAGCAACTACTATTAACATCACCAATTAGCATAACCAAAATAGTAATAGCAAAGTTTATATCAGCTCTAGTAATTGTATTAATTGCATTAATGTTTACAGGAATATTTATAGGTATAATAAGTTTTTTTGGAACACCAGATATTCCAGCAACATTAGTTACATTATTGGGCTTTACTCTATTATGCATGGCATATACAGCATTTGGAATATTTGCATCAAGTTTAACAGAAAATCAAATAATAGCAGCTATGATTTCAATAGTAACATTTGTAATAACTTGGGTACTACCTGAATTTGTAGCATCAGGTTCAAACTTTTCACTAATAAATATGTTTTACAAATTCACAACAGGACAAATAAACATAGCATATACAATAACATATTTAGCATTTACGGTACTTTGTTTAATTTTAACAATAACTGTAATGCAAAGAAGAAAAAGTGCAAGATAGGAGGACAGTGGTAAGTGAAAAATATAATAGAAAAAATAAAAAAAAGTGTACTTATAAAAAGAACTACAACTATCATATTTATGTTAGTAATAGTAGCATTATTTATAGTTTTAACACTATGGGTTAATAGTTTAAACTTAGAGCCAATAGATTTTACTTCTGAAAAGTTACATACACTAACGCAGAAAAGTAAAGAGCAATTGAAAAATGTACAAAAAGAAGTAAATATGTATTTTGTAGGATATTCAGAAGGAGACTCTTTAATAGACTTAGCAAAACAATATAAAGCTGCAAATGATAAAATTAATGTAGAAGTTATAAATGCAACAACTAGACCAGACTTAGTAGAAAAATATGCAATAGAAGGTAATTCAAATGGAATAATAGTAGAAGGAAATGGAAAATCAAAAATATTATCAGAAAATGACTTTTATACATATGACCCTAAAACATTTGAACAAATAGATATAAAAGAAGAAAAGCTAACTAATTCTATATTATATGTAGTAGCAGAAAAAATACCAACAGTATATTTCTTAGAAGGATATTCAGAATTCAGTATTTCTCAAAATATGAATTACTTAAGCATGTATTTAGCTAATGAAATAACACAGTACAAAACGTTAAATATACTAACAACTGGAAGTATTCCAGAAGATTGTGATACACTAATAATAACATCACCAGAAAAAGATTTTGATGATGTAGCAACGAATTCAATAACTAATTATATAAATAATGGTGGTAATATATTATGGTTCAATTTAGCAGTAACAGAGAATAAAGACCTACCAAATGTAAACAAAATACTTGGAATGTATGGAATAAAAGCATTTGAGGTTGGAGTTATAAATGAAACAGACCGTTCAAAAATGATGTCAGGAGCGCAAAGTATTATAATTCCAAATGTAAATTATAGTACAATTACAAAGAATATACCATCGGCATTATTAGTAAATGCAAGTAAAATAAACTTTGTTACAGATGAAGAACTAGAAAGTTTAAAAGTAACCAAAAACATATTATTAGAAGCAAGTGAAGGAGCATTTTTCAGAACAAACTTAGGAATAACGAGTAACAGCAAACAAGAAGGAGAAGAGGAAGGACCATTTGTAGTAGGGGCAGAAATGCAAAAGAAAATATCAGAAGTAAATACTGAAACAGGAGAAAGCGAGAAAATTTCAAAACTAGTAATATATGGAGAAAATGTATTTATATCTGATTTAACATTAACACAAACCTCATCATACCCAATAATTTCATATTCATACAATAAAGACTTAGTAATAGATTCGATGTCATATTTAGTAGAAAGGCAACAAGATATAGTAATAAGAAAAGATACAAATACAGTAAAATATGAAGCCACAGTAGAACAAGATAATATAATACAAGGAATAATATTCGGCGTGCCAGTAGTAATAATATTTGTAGGAATATTAGTATGGCAACATAGAAGAAGAAAGAAATAGAATAAAAACAAAAAACTCTCATAAATTTTAATGAGAGTTTTTTATTTGGGTTCCCATTGGGGACGTTTCCAAATGGGAAGTCTGTCACTTTTGGGAAATTGAAGAAGGAAGTCGGAAGTCGGAGGTTGGAAGACAGAAATCGGAAGCCAAATGTTGGAGGTTGGAAGAGAAGGTCAGAAGTCGGAACACAGATGTCGGAATTGTATAGATCTATACTAAAGGGGGACCTATTCTTTGAAGAAATGGTAAAAAATAAGAAGAACTAATAGCAAATAATTAAAAGTACAAACTTTAAGACTGATGTAGGGGCGACTAGTAGTCGTCCACTCTTCGAAGAATATGCTTAAATAAAAAGTAAAGAATATTGAAGGTTAATTAAAATTCATAAATCAAAAAGTTATAAAGGAGAAAAAATTGAAAAATATTTTAAAAGTTATTTTGGTAATTATAGGAACCTTGATAGGTGCAGGATTTGCATCAGGAAGAGAAATATATTTATTTTTTGGTAAATATGGGGAATGTGGAAAAATAGGCATTATTTTAAGTGGCATATTGACAGGGATTATAATATATAGAGTTCTAGAATTAACAAAAATGTATGAAATTAATACATATAATAAATTGCTAGAAAGAATAAATTGGAAGCATCAAAAATTAAATAAATTCACAAATATAATAGTAAATGCTTTTTTACTTATTTCCTTTTATATAATGATAGCAGGATTTAGTGCATATATAGAACAAACATATAAAATTCCAATTCATATTTCAAGTACCATATTTGTAGTCATATGTTATATTATTTTTAAGAAAAGTATACAAGGTGTAATTAAAGCAAATGAAGTATTAGTACCACTTTTAATATTATTAATTATATATTTAGGAATAAAAAATTTTCCATATATGCTAAGTAAAAATAGTGATATATTAATAGAAGTAAGTAATAGAGGATGGTTATTTAATAGTATATTATATGCAAGTTATAATAGTATTTTATTAATACCAGTATTAACAAGTTTGAGAAATTATATAGATAGTAAAAAAGGGATAATAAAAATAGCTATAATTAGTAGTATAATTGTAATAGTATTAGCTTTTCTTATTTACGGATTACTTCTAAGAGGACAGTTTTTTATACAAGAGCTAGAAATGCCACTAATAGAAATAACAATGCAGTTTGGAAGGATATTTAAATATATATATGGTTTTGTAATAATTGCATCTATATTTACATCGGCTATTTCTACTGGATATAGTTTCTTAGAAAATGTAAGTAATAATAAAAAAATCTATAATATAATATTGTTAAGTATGTGTGTAACAGGAATATTAGTTTCAAATATAGGCTTTTCAAAGCTAGTTGAACTATTATATCCGTTGTTTGGAATACTTGGATTAATACAGATTTTTATGTTATTAAAGAGAAATAACTAGGTAAAGAAAAATAAATAAACTAAATAAGAGATAATTAATTCCCAAAAGTGACAGATATCCCATTTGGAAACGTCCCCAATGGGAATATGAATTTTACAAAAAATGCTTGAAAAAAAATAACAAAACTGATATAAAATAAGTATAGATATTTTGTATTAGGAGTTTTTGATGAAAATAATTGGAATAGATGATGGAGAAAATATAAAAAAAATTAATAAAAAGAAAATACTAGTAGTTTTCATAATAGCTATAGTACTATTAATATTATTTGTTATATTTATTACTTATTGTGTTAACAAACCATTTAGAGATATTATGGATAAATATGTTTTAATGAAAAATGTAATAGAAGATAGTACAAATTCCATCCCTTTAGATGAAAATGAAAATAATAACATATACGCAAATGATAAATACATAGCAATACTAAATAACAATACTTTAAAAAATTATAATTCACTAGGAAAGTTAGATGGGGAACTTACGGTAGAAATATCTACTCCAATAACAAGTTCAAATGGAAGGTTTTTATTAATTGCTGAAAAAGGTCAAAACAAAATATATTTAATTTCAGGAAATGAAATTATTTGGAAAAACGAGCTAGAAGGAAATATAGATAAAATAAAAGTAAACAAAAATGGATATGTAGCAGTAATTTTATCAGGAACAACGCATAAGTCTGTAATAGAAACATTTGACAGTTCAGGAAAAGAACTATTTAAAACATATTTAGCAAATACAATAGCTATGGATGCTGACATATCATTAGATAACCAATACATGGCGTTTTCTGAAATTAATACAGGAGGAACACAAGTACAATCTATTGTAAAAATAGTATCTATTCAAAAAGCAAAATCATCTGAAGAAGGCTCAATTATATATACATATGGGGAGCCTAATGGAAACTTAATAACAAATATAAAATACCAAGAACAAAACAGATTAATATGTATGTATAATGATGGAATATATGCTATTAAAAATGAAGCTAATGAAAAAATAGTAAACTTTGTAGAAGACAATGCACGTATAAGTTTTGCAGATATAGAACTAAATAACCATGTATTTAGAGTAGTAGAAAAGACATCATTATTAAGTACACAAACCAATATAGAAATAATAAACACTAATAGCAAAAAAACAAATATATATAGTTTTGATGGAGCATTAAAAGAAATAAGCAGTTATAATGATAAAATATCAGTAAATATGGGCTCAGAAGTACACTTTATAAGTACAAATGGCTGGCTTATAAAAAAATATATTTCAAAACAAGAAATTAGAAAAGTTGTAATTAATAATAATTTTGCAGGAATAGTATATAGAGGAAAAATAGAAATAGTAGATATATAGGAGGGTTTAATATGTCATTAATAATAGATTTAATAATTTTAGGTTTAATACTACTTTGTGTATTCTTTGGGTATAAAAAAGGTTTAACAAAATGTGTAATAAAAATTTTGTCATTTGTAATAGCAATAGTAATAGCAGTAGTATTATTTAAGCCAATAAGTAACTTTGTAATAAATAATACTAAAATAGATGATAACATAAAAAATTCGATAATAGAAATAGTATCAGATGATGTTAATGAAACTGGAAAAGTAAAGGAAGATAGCAATCTGCCAAAATCTATAGTAAATCATATAAATGAATCTATAGAAGTAGCAGTAAATGAAACAAAACAAACAGTAGTAAACCAAGTTGCACAGCAAATATCAACAACAGCTGTAAATGTAGGTGTAGCAATTGGTCTATTTATAATAGCAAGAATTGCATTAATATTTGTAAGTGCACTATCTTCATTAATAACAGACCTACCAATAATAAAACAATTTGATAAAGCTGGAGGAATTATATATGGGTTAGTGGAAGCATTAATAATAATATTTATAATATTTGCAATAATTTCATTCATAAGCCCAATGATAGAAGGTTCAGGACTAATTACAGCAATTAACAAATCAATAGTAGGAAGTGTTTTCTATAACAATAATATATTAATGAATATAATCTTTTAAAATAATAGGTTTCCTATTTTATGCCAAAATGCATTAAATGGGGAACCTATTATTTTATTTAAAAATACGAACAAATTTTCATAAAAACATTGTAAATTTTTTACAATTGTAATATAATCGTTGCATAAAAGAAAGGAGATGACAGAAAATGAATGAACTAGAAAAAAATGAAAACTACAGAAAGTATTAGACTACAAAGAATGGAGGAAATTTGAAAATGTAATAAGGAAAGCAGAAAAATCGTGTGAAAACAGTAGTATCAGTATATTTGAACATTTTGGCGGCGCCTACAAAACGATCAAAATGCCAAAAGGAGCGACTAAGAATATTAGAGATGTAATTGCAAAAAATGGTGGAACTATGCCAGAAGATTTACCAACTCTAGAAAAAAGTCTAAAACAACTAGAAAAAGAAGATAGAAAATATTTAGTAATATAATATCCAAATAAAATACTCTTGCCCAATATCAAAAAATAGGCTAGTAATACTATAAAATATAGAGAAGTTTACAAAATATGTAAATAAAAATTTGAACAAAATTATTGAAAAAAATTGTTATATTTGTTATACTTTTATCACGTAAATAATTATTAGGAGTGAATTTAGTTGAAAAAAGATGTAAAATCAAATGATAAAAAGAAGAAAAAGAAAAGAAGCAAAGTAAGAGTATTTTTTAGAGTAGTATTATTAATTATATTAGCACTTATAATAGGTTATGGAATTTGGTTTGGGGTAAATTATAGTAAACATATAACAAAAGGGGAAGAAAACCATTATGATCCACTTTCAGCAACAGCATTAGGTATAGACCCAGAAAAATTAAAAGAAGTTGGAAGAATTAATGTTTTAATATTAGGAGAAAGTGGTTATGAAGATGATTATAAATTAACAGATAGTATAATGGTAGCATCATATAACCCTCAAACTCAGCAAGCCTCTATGTTATCAATCCCTAGAGATACTTATGTTGGAAGAAAAGATAAAAACTCAGCAACACCAAACTATTTAGCAAGCTATAAAATGAATTCAGTATACAGAAATGGTACAAACATACCAGAAACGATTACTAGAGTAGAAGAGTTAGTAGGAATAAAAATACACAATTATGTGTTAGTAGATACAGATGCTATAGTACAAATAGTAGATGCTATAGGAGGAGTTAACTTCAATGTACCAATAGATATGAACTATGATGATACAAATCAAAATTTACACATTCATTTAAAAGCAGGAGAGCAACTAATAGATGGAGCAAAAGCAGAACAATTATTACGTTTTAGGCATAACCAAGACTGGACAAGTTACCCAGAAGAATATGGAGACAACGACTTAGGAAGAATGAGAACACAAAGAGAATTTATACAAGCGACATTAAAACAATTAATACGTTTTGAAAATGTAACAAAAGTACTAAATTTATTAGATATAGTATTCAATAATGTAAAAACAGATTTAACTTTAGAAACAATAAAATACTATATACCATATGCATTCAAGTTTAATATGGAAAACATAAAATCTGGAATGGTACCAGGAGAAAGCCAAAAATGTAATGGAATATGGATATATGTTGCAAACAAAAAACAAACAAAGCAAATAGCAGATGAATTATTTACAGACATACTACCACAAGAGCCAGTAGCAAATACAATAGAAAATACAAATAGTAATGAAGAGAATAAAAAAGAAGAGAAAATAAAAATAGAATTATTAAATGGAACAGGCCAAAATGAAAAGCTAGAGGAAGTAAAACAAAAACTTATAAAAGAAGGATATGATGTAATAAAATCAGGTAATACAAATAGCACATCAAATAGTGTAATAATTAATAGAACAATGCAATCAAAGAATATAGAGGACGACTTAAAAGAAATATTAAATATAAAAAATATAAATAGTAATTCTAACAATTCAAATATAGATTTTACAATAATAATTGGAAAAGATTATGAATAAAAGAATAGGGGCACTTTTATTAAAGTTGCTCTATTTTTGTAGTATAGGAGAAAATTGATTTTTAGAATACATTCCACGTTGTAGGGTCGCCACCTTATCAAGCGACCCATTGTGAAACCACCTTTAATCTATTATAGAAAAAATATACTTTTAAAAATACATTTTGCGTTGTAGGGGTCGCACTTGGGGCGACTTGAGTGACAAAGCTATTTTAATTCCTAAATAGAAAAACTGGATTTTAAATTGTAGAGGAGAGTAGCAATCGTTCATATAATAAAATAACTTCTTTAGTCATAGAAGAGTTTTTATATTATAAAAATTATCTATATAAATAATCATTTCTTCTATTATATTTTCTCTTTCTTCTCTTTCTCTTTTTACTATTATTATTTGAATTCAATAATTTATATAATAAAAATAGTACTAAAATAACAGAGCAAACAGTTAAAAAAGTATTAAAACTATTTGATTCTATAACATCCGAGCCAGCTAAAAGCATAGAAGAATATTCGTTTCCATCTATATTATAAGTTATTTTCCCTATAACAGTATTTTTAGATATAGGGGCCACTAAATCAGTATTTAATTCGACTGTAGGAGTTATGGTCATAGTATCAAAATCCTTTTGTATAAGTACAGCTATTTCATCTTTAACAACAACATTTAAGTTTTTTGTAGCATTGTTTGCCTTTGAGACTTTAGTAGTTCTTAAAACAGAATTTTCTTCATTTAAAGTTTTAACAGTATAATTTTCAAAAGCATATTTAAATAAAGATATGCAATCTAAATTTCTTGCGGAAAGTCCATTTTCAGTAGTTTCAGCACCTAAAATTACTACAATATACTCAATACCATCTTTCATAGCAGTGGCAACAATACAGCTTTTGGCAGGGTTTGTATAACCAGTTTTTGCTCCAGTAGTATATTCATAATAATAATTGTCAACTCTATCTGATGTATCCTTTTTTAGCAAGGTATTAGTAGTTCCAAATACTCTATCGTTTTTATCATACTTATTAGTAGCAGGAAGGGTATAAATAGTAGTTGAAACAATTTTTCTAAAAGTTTCATTCTGCATAGCGTAGCGTCCTATTAGAGCCAAGTCGTAAGCAGTAGAATAATGATTGCTATTGTGAACACCATTAGCATTAACAAAGTTTGTATTCAAACAACCAATTTCTTTTGCTTTTGTATTCATCATACTAGCAAAGCTTTCTACAGAGCCAGCAATATGCTGTGCTATAATAGTTCCAGCCTCATTTGCAGAAGGAATTAAAAGTACATGTAATAATTGATTTATAGTAAGTTCTTCGCCAACTTGAATATTTGCATTAGTGTATCCGAGCAGGAACAGAGAATATAGCCTCATAACTTGCAGTAGCAACATCTGTTAATTCACAATGCTCTAATGCAAGTATAGCAGTCATAATTTTAGTAGTACTTGCGGGAAACATTTTTTCATAAGCATTTTTTTCATAAATTATTTTACCAGTTTTAGATTCCATTAAAAGGCAAGTTGGGGAATAAGTAGTTATATCATTTGTAGCACTAAATATGCTTGTAGAGCATAAACATAAAAGAATAATTAAAAAGAGCATAAGCACTAATTTTTTAAAATATTTCATATCATTCTCCTTTAAGTAATAATGTCTTTATATAATATATTAAAAGAGGAGAAAATTCAATACCAAAAGGAGGTTTTTTATATTAAAAGTTATAAACAAATTATAATAATATGTGGATTAATTGGGGTAATTATTGTTGGGGTGTGTAGTTATTTTTATATAAATAAGGAAGGCGATTACTCTTATTTAGAAATAGAAAATGAAGAAATAGAGGATATAAATGTTATAGAAGAGAAAAAAGCAGAAATAGTAGTACATGTTACAGGGCAAGTTGGAAAAGAAGGAATTGTAAAATTAGAAGAAGGTTCAAGACTAATTGATGCAATAGAAGCATCAGGCGGAGCGACGCAAGAGGCAGACTTAAATAGAATTAACTTAGCATGTGTATTAGAAGATGGAATGAAATTATATATTCCAAACAAAAATGATAAACAAGAAGAAGAGCAAATTTTAAATATTAGTATAAATGAACAAAATGGAAATAGTAATCAGAAATTAAAAGTTAATATAAATACAGCAACAAGCGAAGAACTGCAAAAACTTCCAGGAATAGGAGAAGCAATGGCAAATAGAATAATTACTTATAGAAAACAAAATGGTAAGTTTATAAAATTAGAAGATTTAAAGAATGTTAGTGGAATAGGAGAAGCTAAGTTTAATAATATTAAAAATTATATATATATAAAGTAAAAGCAATATCGCAATTTATAATTACTATAAAAATAAAAATGTAGGAGAAGATTAGTAATCGCCCAATCTTAGAAGGAATTACTTTTAAATATATATTGTTAGAATAAATAAGGTACTTGATAATGAGATGTTCTTATAATTAATTATTATAAATATATTTAGAAAAAGTGAAACCAAAAATATATACATAATATTTACAAAACAATAAAAAAATGCTATACTGTTAAAGTTAATAAATATATATTTCTTAAAAACGAGTGTTTTAAAGGAGGAAAAGAGCATGAACTGACATTAATTAACAGGGGAACATTTTCAATGAAGCGGTATGGCGTAACAGAGTTTCAGTTAGACAGAAAAGATGTAAGTGCCTTGCAAAGTATACCAGCACAATATTATGATGCAATAGTAGACTTTTGCGCATATGAACCAGGAGATATCAAATTAATTTTAGAAAACATAAAGGGAGTTCCAAAACTGACTAAAAAATATGTTTTTATAAGTACAGTAGATGTATATGAAAGGCAAGTAGGGTATATAAAGAATGAGAATACCCCAATATCTAAAACGAGATATAGTGGAGAAAATGGAGAATATATCTATAAAAAAATTTGCTTAGAAAATGAACTAGTAGAAATATGCAATAAAAAAGAAATAGAATATACAATAATTAGACCATCTATTATATATGGGCCAAATGATTATACAAAAAGGTTAGAGAACTTTATAAAAATGATATTAAATGGAATAGCTATAAAATATCCAAAAGATACTAAAGCCAAATTTCAACTAGTATATGTTAAAGATGTAGCACAAGCAACATTAGTTGCTTGTGGTAAAACGCCATCTCATACATATAACATATGTTCAAAAGCTATTAACTATGCAAATGTTATGAACACTTTAACTGAAATTGCAGAAATACCAATAATTCTTGAGCCAATAAATGTAAAACAAGCATTAGAAGAAGCAAAAGAGAAAAAGGTATACTTGCCATTTCCAGTCACTGAAGAAGAAAACGAGATATATGATGGAAGTAAGGCAGAAAGGGAACTGGGAATACAATATACTAGTTTATTTGATGGTATGAAAAAGACATATAATTGTTTTTAAAGCAAATTAAAAAATAAACAAAACTCTTCTTATTAGATAAAAAAATTTAAGTAAGAAGAGTTTTGTTTTTATATACCATGACAGTAATCTATCTTAAGTTTAAATTATATAGTATATTAGTTCATAATAGTTAAAAAATCAAATTTTAAATTAAACATGTATAATATAAAAATTATTAAGAAAAAAGTAAAAAGAATTTTTATAATAATAGAAGCTATTATAAAAATTCTTTTTACTTATGAATAATTATGCACAAATTAAGAATTGTTACAATCATATTACATCTTTATGTATAGTATTGACTACATGTTTTTACTATGCTAAAATATAAATTATAAATAAAAATAAGTATATTAAAAAGGAAGTATGTATATGAAAATAGCCTATTCAAAAGAAAAAATAATAAAAGTAATTGTAATAATAAGTATAATATTAATAAGCATTTTATTAATACTGGTGTTATACAAATCTAAAGTACTTCAAATAATAAAAAATGGACTAAATGATGCAAAGAAAGAAGTAGTAGGGACAATGGCAAAATATGAAATAGTAGCGGAATCTGGAGAGGAATATGAAGTACTAATAACAATAGAAAATCAAAGTGGAATAGAAAGAATAACCGCTGAAGATATTACAATAGAAGGTAAAGGTAAACGCAAAATAGCATTAGATAGAACATTAAAAGAAGGCAAAGAATACCAAATGAAAATAAAAGCAGAAGGAGAAGAGGAAGAACTATATACACTAGTAGCATCAAAAAAGCCAAATATAGTAATAACAAATATTGATACAACTGGTGATGGAACTACAAAAACAGTAGAGATAGCATATACAAACAATGAAAATTTAAAAAATTATTATAGCCTAGATGATGGAGCAACATGGCAAGAATATAAAGAAGAGTTAGATATATTAGAAGTAGATAATAAAACAATAACCGCAAAAAGTGAGTGGAAAGAAGGAAAAACTATACAAAATTCAGCAGAAAAAGTATCATTAATAATAAGTGATAGTTTAATATCAGCAGCAGGAAAAGCAGTTATAGGAAATAATAGACATTATAAAATAGCAATAAAAGATGAAGAATATACAGTACATACATATGTAGAAAATGAGGATACAACATTTACAAGCAATAGAACATATGGAGATGCAAATGATGTAGGTACAGCAAGTGCAAATGCAAAAAATATGGTATTAGTAAAAGTAGATGGAAATTTAAGTATAAATAGTGGAGTAACTGTAACAACTTATGGAACAGCATATGGTGGGCCAAAAGGAATGTTACTATATGTGACAGGGAACTTAGAAAATAATGGAACAGTAACAATGACAGCAAGAGGAGCAAAAGCAGTAGGGCAAAATGTATATTTATGGAAAAATCGAGAAACAGAAAGCGAAGAATATGAGTATATATCAAAAGATGGAATGCAAGGAGGAGAAAAAGTACGCTCTACGACAGAAAGTGGACGAGTAGGTAATAATGGGGCTAATGGAACAAATAGAAGAAGCCGGAGGAGGAGGCTCAGGTGGATTTTATCTAAAGAGCTTTAATAATGTTGTATTCTATTCTGGAACGGGAGCAAAGGGAACATCATACTCAGGTGGAACTGGAGGCGGAGGAGCATATGGAAATACTGGGCGTGAACTTGGAAGACCATGGTATGTTAATGCACCGGGAAATCCAGGTTCAGACAATGGCGGAAACGGTGGAGCTGGAGGATCAAATTGTGGACAAGGAGCAGGAAATCCAGGTGGTGCAAATGGAACAGGAGGAACACTAATATTATATGCAAAAAACTTTAACAATAAAGGAACGATTAGTTCAAATGGAAGTCAAGGTGGGCAAGCTAAAAACACATTTGCATATGCATCAGGAGGAGGTTCTGGACGGTGGTAGCATAAATATTTTTTATGATACTATAGAACAAAGAGGTACAATATATGCTAATGGCGGAGCAGGAGGAAATGTTACTTCAGGAGGAATACAAGGTGGAAGAGGCGGAAATGGAAGTATATCAATAGGAAGTATATCAACAGGGGCATATGTTAGCAATTAATAGAAAGGTATTTTAGAACTAATTAAGAAAATAGAGTATATTTTACTATTAAAGTAGGAAAATATACTCTATTTTAAGTTGAAACTGTAGGGCGAGCATTACTCGTCAGCACTACAAAGCTACTTTTACTCTAGGGAAGATCAATCATATTATTCAACATGCATAGAATAAAACGATTTTACTTAAGAAAGAAAATATATCAAATTTTAAAGTGTTCGCTAGACAAGTATAAAAAATTAGTATAGACTAATGTAGAAGAAAGACAAAAAAATGTTTATAGAAATGAGGAAATAAAAATGCAAGAATTAATAGAAGGATTAAATAACAAACAAAAAGAAGCAGTATTACAAACACAGGGACCATGTTTAGTAATAGCAGGAGCAGGAAGTGGAAAAACTAAAGTTTTAACACATAAAATTGCATATTTAATGAGCGAAAAAAAAGTATTACCTTGGAATATACTAGCAATAACATTTACAAATAAAGCCGCAAATGAAATGAAACAAAGAATAGAAAATATAGTAGGAGATACAGCAAAGGACTTATGGATGGGAACTTTCCATTCTATTTGTGTGCGAATTTTAAGAAAATTTATAGATAGAATAGGATTTGATTCTTCATTTATAATATTTGATACATCTGACCAAAGAACATTAATAAAAGAATGTTTAAAAAGCCTAAATATAGACGATAAAACATTTAGTGATAGAAGTGTACTGTCAGAAATAAGTAATGCAAAAAATGAAATGTTAGAACCAAAGGCATATAGAGTAAAATATGATGGTGATTTTAGAAAATCTAAAATAGGAGAGATATATGAAATATATCAAAAAAGGTTAAAGGAAAATAATGCTATAGATTTTGATGATATAATAAACTATACAATAAAAATACTAACTGAAAATGAAGATGTACTAGAATATTACACAGAAAAATTTAAATATGTATTAGTAGATGAGTATCAAGATACAAATAAAGCACAATTTACACTAGTATCAATATTAGCATCAAGGTATGGGAATATAACAGTTGTAGGTGATAATGACCAGGGAATTTATAGTTTCCGTGGAGCAGATATTTCAAACATATTAAATTTTGAAAAGGATTTTCCAGGAACTACTATAATAAAATTAGAGCAAAATTATAGATGTACAGGAAATATTCTAAAAGCAGCAAATGCAGTAATAAAAAATAACGAGAATAAGTATGACAAAAAATTATGGACTGAAAACGAAGAAGGAAGTCTTCCAGAAGTATACCAAGGAGATGACGAATATGATGAAGCAAGATATATAGTAGAACAAATAAATCATTTAAAAACACAAGAATATTACAAATATTCAAACTTTTCAGTTTTATATAGAATGAACTCACAATCAAGAGCAATAGAAGATATTCTAAATAGAGAAGCAATTCCATATAAAGTAATAGGTGGTCTAAAATTCTACGAAAGAAAAGAAATAAAAGATGCACTTTGTTATTTAAGACTAATTGCAAATACATCAGATAATTTATCTTTAAAAAGAATAATAAATGAACCAAAACGTGGAATAGGAAAAACAAGTTTAGATAAAATTAGTGAAATATCAGAACAAACAGGAATATCAATGTATGAAATAATAAAGAATGCAGATAAATATGACTTAAACAGAGTATTTTCAAATTCAAGGGAATTTATAAATGTAATAGAAGAAATAAGAGCTAAAAAAGACGAAATGCAAATATCTGAAATATTAACAGATGTGCTTAGAAAGACAGGTTATACAAAAGCACTAGAATTAGAAAATACCATAGAAGCAGAAAGTAGACTTCAGAACTTAGAAGAGCTTATGACAGTAGTAATGGAATATGAAGAGCAAGAAGCAGAAAGCTCATTAAATAACTTCTTAGAGGGAATAACGTTATCAAGTGATATAGATAATTTAGAGGAAACAGATGATATGGTAACTCTAATGACTCTTCACAGTGCAAAAGGTTTAGAGTATGAGGCCGTGTTTTTAGTAGGAATGGAAGAAGGAATATTTCCAGGTTATAAATCTATAGGGGAACCAAAAGAACTAGAAGAAGAAAGACGTTTATTTTATGTAGGCATAACCAGAGCAAAAGAGCATTTATATTTAACATGTGCTAAACACAGAACAATATTTGGATCAACGAGCTATAATGCGATATCAAGGTTTGTAAGCGAAATACCAGAAGATCTATTAGAAGGATATAGTAATATGAATTCTAAAGCAGAAGAATTTTCAGATTCGAATTATGGATGGAGTTATGGAAGTAATTTTTCAGGAAAAGTAAAAACATATAAATTTGATGAAGCAGTTGAAAAATATGGAGTAAGTGCTAAAACGGCAGTGAAGTTATCCACAAATAGTAAAGAAACTGTGGATAATAAAAATGCATTTGCCTATAGAACTGCAGAAAGTTTCCTAAATAGTCTAAATAATCAAAATTCCACAACTATAGATATAACAAAATACAAAGCAGGACAAAAGGTATACCATAAAAAATTTGGAGAAGGAACCATAAATTATGTAGAAAAAGAAGGAGAAGACCTAAAAGTAGATATAAACTTTGATAAGGTAGGGCATAAAAGGTTGATGGCAAAATTTGCAGGATTAGAAATACTATAAAAATTATTAATTAATATTGAATAATGAATGATGAATAGTGAATAATATTTGGGTGGCAGTGCCACCTTTTTTCGTTGTATAGGAAAAATCAAATTTTTCGTTGTAGGGGTCGCCGCCTTCGGCGACCCGAGAAATAGCAGAAAATAAGAAAAAGCTGAAATACAACAATTAAAAGTATAAAACTAAAGTTTAATGTAGGGGCGATTAGCAATCGCCAGCGTGGCGAAGCCAATTTTGTTCTAGAAAATATGTTGTATAATATTCTATATTTACATATTTCAGTATAAAAATAAAAAAGATGTCTATAATAAAAATAAAATGAAAAAAGGAAAGGAATGATAGTATATGGCAAACTTAACACAAGTAGAGCTACAAAACTTACGACATCTAATAGGCGCACATGAAACATCATATCAAAAATTAAATACTTATGCATCACAAGCAGTAGATCCACAAATAAAGCAAATGTTTACAAAGTCAGCTCAAGATGCACTAAACACAAAACAGAAATTGATGTCATTTTTAAATAACTAACGCATTTGTGACGCATTGGGAATGTTTCCTTATGCATCACAAAATAAGAAAAAGGAGAAAATAGTATGGATGAAAAAACAATGGTAAATGATATTCTAAGTGGTGTAAAGGCAAGCCTTACAACATATCAAATGGCTATTTCAGAAGCGGATAATATTGGTTTAAGACAAGCTATACAACAAATAAGAAACAATGATGAAAGCTTTCAATATGAATTGTTTAAGGTAGCACAAGCTAAGGGATACTATAAACCAGCTGAGTTAGCTACTGTAACAGAAATACAAACAGTAAAAAATGAATTACAAGCTTAAAAAGAGTGGTTGTAAAAAATAAGTCAAAAGGGACGGGGGAAATTGACACATCTTTAAAAGATAAAGTGTTGACAATTTCCCCTGCCTCTTTTGACATACTTTTTTTACAGCAATAGTAAAGTACTCAATTTTTAGTTATGTTGTAG
The DNA here is from genome assembly GCA_022791325.1 of Clostridia bacterium. Classification (GTDB taxonomy): domain Bacteria; phylum Bacillota; class Clostridia; order TANB77; family CAG-508; genus UMGS1663. The sequence continues at coordinate 17,977 of JAAVYV010000050.1, read as the reverse complement.
TTAATCCCTATTTATTCATCAGTATGACCAAGCAACTTTTAGTAAAAGCCAGTAATCCCTAGCAAATGTCGAAAAACGTGGCTTTTTGTAAAATAATTATAATATAAATATAAAAAATGACAAAAAAAGTTCAAAAGCTTTTATTTCCGTATAAAAAGCGAGAAATTAATTTTGTAATAATTCTAAAATTGGCAATTTCTTTAATTGACTTTAAACCCAAAATTTCTTATAGTAAAGTTACTTGAAAATCAAAAAAACAAAAAGGAGAGGTAAAGAAAATGTCAAAAGAAAAAATTAAAAGAGTAGTGGCTGATAATTACAAAAAGATATTAGCAATATTTCTTATGCTAATTACTATTCTATTAATAGTAGGCATGAGTGTAAATGCTAATAGAAATGATGATTATGCAGTCGAAATTAAAGACAGTGGTGAGCAAAATATTGCTACAAATAATGATTATGATGAAGAGAATCCAAAAATTTATGATTCTAGCATAACTAAAAAAATTGTAGCAGATACACCAAATAGTCTAACATATGAAGTGCAAGTAAGAAACTTAGCACCAAATATAGTACCAGAAGTAGCTATTGTAATAGATAGTTCTAGAAGTATGGGAATAAATGATATTGATAATAAGGTGAAACAAAAAGCTATACAATTAGTAACTGAGCTTAGAACAAATTCACCAAAAACTAAAATATCTATATCAAGTAATACTGGGGTAAAAGCGTGGTTAACAACACAAACACCAGCCCAATATACATCTATTATAAATGCTATAACTTTTTCAGATAGTGAAAGTGTAACAAAAGCAATAGACTATGCTACAAGCACTTTTTCAGCAGGAGAAAAAGAAAAATACTTAGTAATATTCTCAGATGCTACAGATTCAACAAAAGAAAAATTAGAAGGATTAACAACAGATAGACATTTAGAGATATATTCTATGTTAACAGATATAACAAATAATGAATATGAAACAAGTTCATTAATGGGAACTGCTCAAATGATAAGCGAACATGAAAACTATGCTAAGTTATGGCATAGAACTAACAGCAGTATGGTAAACGTAGAATTAGCAGATGTATTTTCTAGTGAAATAATTGAATATTTTGATTTTGAAGAAGTTTCTAAAGATGCTAATTTAGAAATGGAAAAAACCTCTAATGGATATATATTAAAATGTGAAGAAATAAAAGCAGGAGAAACAAAAACATATAAATTTAGGTTAACACTAAATGAAGATGTAAAAATAGATGCAGGAAAGATATATAGAGAGTTAAACACAAGTGATAATTTAAGTATTAAATATGAAGATAGAGATGAAGAGAAACATACATATGAAACAAAGGCAACACCAACACTTGTAATATGTAAAAAATATAGTTTAACTATAAAAGCAGTTAGTGAAAAGAGTAGTGATTTACCATTAGAAAACTTAGCTGTAAAAGTAGTAGGAACAACAGTTACAGGGCAAGATGAAGAAGGAAATGATATAGTAAAAACTATATTAGATGAAACATTAACAACAGACTCAAAAGGAAGAATATTAATAGGAGACCTAAAAACATTAGGAGATATCAATTTTGAAATAAAACCATTAGTTGATAGATTTGGATATCAAGAAACATCTGCAACTCAAGTTATAGTACATAATGACCCAACAGGAGTAGGAACAATATGGGCAGAATCAGATGTTTCAGAGCCAGATGTAGATGTTGTAAATAGAAACATAACAGTAGTATTACCAATAACCGTACAAACATACGATATGGAAATAGAAACTGTAGATTTAACAAACAGCAATATTAAATTAGGAAATGCAGAATACAGATTAATTCAACCTAAGTTAAATAGCAAATATGAAATGGAAGCATTATATGGAACAACAGGAAAAGATGGAAAATTAATATTTAAACCAGCAGTAATGACTAAAGATGGCTCATACCAATATATATTATCACAAATGAATAGAGTTCCAGATTATGACCCAATAGGAAATGCTACATTAATAGTAACATTTGAAAATGGAAAAGTAACTAAAATAGCACATCAATATAATGAAAATGTTAGTACACAACTAATAAGTGATTCGAAAACAAAAGTAACAGTAGGAAACGCTTCATTACAAGAAGATACATTTGATTTTGAAATAAACTTAAGTGATGAATTAACAGGAGAAAAATTATTTGGTGGTATATACAACATATTAGTTAGTAGAACAACACCAGCAGGTGAACCAGTATCATCATTATTAAGTGGATATATGACAGATGAAAATGGAAAAATAAATATAGAAATACCAGGAACAGGATATATAAACTTAAAAATAGTAGAAACTAGTCCAAAAGCAGGATATGTTGCAGATCCAACTGAAAAAGAAATAACATTCTACAGAAATAATGGAACTATACAATATATAACAAGCAAAAATCCACCAACAATGGATGCAATACCAGACACTGATAACAATAAAATAATAGTTAACTTTAAAAGCAAAGTAGCAAGTGAACAAAATAGAATACAAGTACATTTAATAGATGAACAAGATCAAACAGCAAATATACCAGGAGTAACATTATCATTAAATAAAGTTGGAAGCAAAGACTTAATATATGCAACAACAAATAGAGAAGGTATAGCAAACTTTATTATACCAAATGAAGATCCAGGTAGCTACCAATATGAAATAGGGTTATTCTCAGCAGTACCAAAAGGTTATGCAACACCAGCTAGTACACAATTAGGAGTAATAGCAGTAACCTATGACACAACAAGATATGTAGTAGATGCAGGAGCAGTAAGTACTAATGTACCTACAATGAATGTAGAATTCGAACAAACTACAGAAACAGGATTTATATATGACAATGCAAAAGTAGATTTAAGCTTAGATGTAGACCCAGCATATGCATATCAACTAAAAATAAACCTATTAGATGGAAGCAATATGAGAGGATTAGCAGGAGGAAAATATAGCATATTAATGGAATCTGATGGAGTAGAAGTAAAATATTTATCTGGAAAACTAACAGACAATAATGGTAACTACACAACTAGAATAGTAGGTGGAGGAGAAAATATAACAATAACAATTAAAGAAACAGCTACATTACCAGGATATATATTAAATACAGATACTCAAGTAATAGAATTAGAATTAACAAATACAGGATATGTAGTTGCAAATAGTTCACCAAATATATATAACCCAGCAGAAGGAAATTATATAGGTGTAACAACATCAGCAAATGGAAAAGAATTTGTATACCATGACATAAACCATAGTAAAACAGGTGAAAATACAGTATTAAACCTACACGTAAATAAAATGGACACAAATGACTTCTTAGTAGCAGGAATAAGAGTAAAATTAAGTTCAGAAACACTATTAAGAGCAGATGGAAGCCCATTAGACTCAATGTATAATGTACTAGATGAAGATGGAAATGTTATAGGACAAAGAGACTATTATGTAACAGATCAAAATGGATATTTTGAAGAATTAGCAATAAAAGTAAAAGGCGACGAACTAAACAATGGTGAAAGAATAGACTACTTATACATGAATGAAATAGATGAAGATGGAAATATCATATCTAATACAGATATTACATTCAAAATAACATTTAGACAAAACAAAAACACATATGTAGTTGAAGTAACAAACGTAGAAGCAACTTGGGGAAATAGACTTGTAAAAGATAAAACATATAGTTCAAGAGAAACAGATGTAGCATATGAAAGTGATGTATACTTAGATATATTCACAAACTTTGATGATGTAGGAAACTTCTCAATAGACTTAAAGAAAGTAGATAAAGATGGTAAAAAACTACCAGGAGCAAAATATGACATAGTAGTAATGAGACCAGACTCTACAACACTAGTAAGAAGAGATATAAATGTTACAGATAATGTAGAGTTAGATGGAATACTAGTAAGTGAAGGAACAATTATAGAAATTACAGAAAAAGAAGCACCAATAGGTTATAATGTAAACGTATATACAGAAGTAATAAAAATAACAAAAGTAGATTCAGTAACAGGCTTAGTAGAATGTGAACTAGAACCAAGTTCATATGAAACTCCAAGAGCATCAATATCTAATACTGAACCACTAGTAAGTTCAGATGGAAGATTCAAACTATGTATTACATTAGACTTAGTAGATTACGAAGCAGACACATTCAAATTAGGAATAACAGCAAAAGACTCTACAACAGGAAATGGAATTAAAAACTATAAATTTAAAGCTGAAACAACTCAAGGTGCACAAAAACACTTAGAGCCAACAGACGAAAATGGAAATACTTCAAATTTATTAGGAGCAAACTATAAAATAGACGACTTTGAAGTAACATATAAAATAGATACACTTCAAGCAGCAAATTACTATAAAAAATTAGCAAATCCAATAGAAGTAAAAGTTATATTTGACTTAAATGGAGCAGTTAAGAGTGAAGAAACAACTAGAGCAAACCAAGGTCAAGCAGGATTTGGAACAATTTGGAATATAGTAGCTACAAATACAATAGATGGAAATGATATAGACTTAGATATAAACATAGATCCATGTGACCCATTAACTGTAAATATTCAAACACAAAATATTATAACAGGACAAAATATTACAAATATTGCATATAGAGTAACACCAAGTGTAAATATACCAGCTACAGGAACAACAACTATGCAAGTAGGATATGTTGCACCAAACTCAGTACAAACATATAAATTGAACCAAACAAATGGAAATAGTATAACAGATTATGGAACTATGCCAGAACAAGAATTCAAAGTACAATATGATGATGACGGAAAAATAATACCAAATGGAACATTAGCAAATGGTGACTATATAGAACTTGTATCAGCAAGTGAAAGAGTAGTTAACTTAAGAGTAAAAGTATTACCAGTACTATTAGTAAATGTACAAAGTGTAGATGCAATTACAAATAATGCAATAAACAGTATAACTTACAAAATAAGTCCAAGTGAAAAAATAAATGCACTAGGAAATACAACAGTAAAAGTTGGATATGTAAGAAGAAATGCAGAAGCAGTACAATATACAGTAGAGCAAACTGTGGTTCCAGACAACTATGTAAAATTAGCAAATCAAGGATTTACAGTAGACTATGATGACCAAGGAAAAGTTGTAAATGCAGTATCAACAACAGAAAAACTAGAAGTATTAGGATCAAATAACAATACGGTTAGTGTAAAAGTAACAGTAGAACCAGCATTACCATTTGTAATAACAAATGAATCATACTTTGGACAAGAACCTTTAGCAAATGCAACATTTGAAATAAGCTTAGGAGAAGCTAAGAAAGATATTAGAACAAATGGAGAAGGTATAGGAATAAATTACTTAGGAGAACTAGGAAATGATAATGAAGTTACATATACTGTAAAACAAAAAACAGCAAGCATAGGTTATGCAACAGTAAATGATTTCCAAGTAAAAGTAAAATATGATGATCAAAGAAATGTAATAGGAACAGAACTATTAGGAGATGTAAATGACTTTGTAGACTTTATAGAATTAACATATACACAACCTTCAACAGTTACAGACTTAGGATATAATGGAAATGACAAAGGAATTATAAACATTAAAGTTAAAAACTATCCAGAAGTACAATTTACACTTGAAAATGTAGACAGAACAAATGAAGAAATAAAACTATCTGGAACAAAATATACAGTAGAATCTTCAACAAATATAAAAGCAGAAAATATAGTAACAGCAGCAGATGGAAAAGTAATAGCAAGATTAGATAGAGGCGGATTTGAAACGACAATTAGATATACAATTAAAGAAATAACTCAAGCTGCTAGATATCAAGCACTTGTATTAGACCCTATAATAGAAGTTGATTTTGATAGACAAGGATTTATAAAAGAAACAAGAATTGTAAAAATGCCAGAAGCACTAGAAATAAGCAGACCAGAGGGAGAAAGCGAAGCAGACAAATTAAAATTAAATATTAAAGTAAAAAATAATCCTGAACTAAAAATCAATATAACAAAAGTAGATGAAGAAGATAATACAATAGTAATACCAGGAGTAAGTTTTGAAGTAACAGCAAGAATAGACAAAAATAGTTTAAATGAAGAAGAAAGAAATAAACTAACAATAAATACATCAACATTAACAGAAGAAAACTACTTATCAGAAGTATTAGACAGACTAAAAATAGATAGAGAAGATGTAGAAAACCTAAGAAAAAATATAGGAATAAATAATGTAATAGAAGAACTAAAAAATAGCAATAACTTAACACCAGCACAAGAAGAAGAAATAAATACACAATTAAATGATAACTTAAGAATAAATAAAATATCAGAATTAGGAAAACGTACAAAAACACAAATCAATCAAACTATAGCTAGAGTAACTAATAGAGCAATAATAGATAGATTAATAGAAGAAAATAAAACTTCTAATGACACAGTAAATGACTTACTAGCTAAAGTTAAAAACTTAGTAAGACTTGATGTAGATAATGTAGTAACAGATGCACAAGGATTAGCTCATACTTATATGGACAAAACATTAGCAGGAAGAACAATAGAATACACATTAAAAGAAACTAGAAAAGCAGCAGGATATGACTGGTTAAATGAAGTAGTAATAATAGAAATAACATATGATAATGACGGAAAGATGGTACAAGATAATCCAGTAAGAGTAGTTTCAGGGGCAATAGAAATAACAGAAGTTAACCAAGATGGATTTGAAATATCTACAATAGTTAAAAATGAACCAAGTAAAGATGTAAAAATACACTTATCAGTAGAAGATGTATATGATCCAAACAAAAAGCTTGAAGTAGCGAAATTTGATGCGTACTTAGTTTCAACTGAAACAGAAGATAAAATAACATACTCACCAGACAATGACTTTAGAGTATCATTAGAAACAGGTTCAGTAACATCAGGAACAGGCTTAGTAACAGCACATGGAGAAGATACAGAAAGTATGGGAGTATATGATAGAGGAGCAGGTTCAAGATTATTAAGATTAGTACAAAAACAAACACCAAGTTCATACTACTTAGGAAATGATAAATTTGATAGTGCTTATCAATCTATTCAATATGCATTACTTGTAAACGTAAGCTTTGATGATGAAGGACGTGTAACAGATACAAGTATACATGCACCAGGTACAGACACACTATATATTGGATATGTAGCAGATGGAAGATATATAAAAGTAACACATACAAGAAACACAATAAATGTAACAATTAAATATTACCCAATGTTACAAGTACAAATGCAAGCAAGAGATATGTACACTAAACAAAGTTTAAGTGCAAACTATACAGTAGACACATACTTATGGGGATCAGGATACCAAGAAACTTCAATAGTAAGTGCAGGTTATATAAATCCATACTTTAGACCATGGTGGGATGGATACCAAACATATGGATATGAATATTATGGAAGAGCATATAGTGCAAAATATACAACAAGTACTGGAATATCTTCAGTAGAACAAGCGCAAAGAGTAGCAATAGGACCAACAGATGCAGATAGATTTGCAGAAAACAAAAATCCTAATAAAAATAGAAAAGAAAGAACACTATATGTATACGAAAATGCAGAGCCAAGTTCACCAATACAATATCAAACATATTTACCAAGATATGTAAGAACAACACAAGAATATCTATTAGCAGTATTAAAAGTAAAATATGATGATATGGGACAAGTAGAAGATGTAACAGTACTACAAGAAAACTCACAAACAAATATAAGATCAGGCTTTGTAGCAACTGTAAAAGCAACAGTAAATGAATATACAATAGGAATAACAGTAGACTATGCACCAATAACAACAATAAGTACAACTGTTATAGACGAAGTAAGTGGAGCACCATTATCAGGAATAAGAGTTAACCCTTACTTAGGAGGAACAGATGTAACAAATACATCATACGAATACAGATCAACACTATATTATACAACTAACCATAATGGAAATACAGGCTGGACATATTGGGGAGCAAGCAAACCAGACACATTAAATAGATATATATTAGACACATACACTGTAGGTTCAGGATATGAATCATACTTTGACCCAGGAAATATAATACTAGATGTAGCATATGACGAAAATGGTAGAGTATCAGCAGTTACACCAAAGAGTACAGATGCATTTGGAGATGTAAATGCAATAAATGCAACATGGACAAATAACAATATTCATGTTACAATAAAATATTCAAGAAAATTCAATGTAAAATTGAATAAAGTAGATTATTATGATAGCAATAAGAGATTAAATGCAGTATTTAGCATAATATCTAATACAGGGCTAGAAACATCTATACCTGCAAACACAGTAAGAACATTAGGAAAAATATATCCAGGAAAGACAACAAGATATACATTATCTGAAACAACAATACCAGCAGGATATTATCCAGTAGAAAATATGGACATAATGGTAACATTTAATAATAACGGAAGTATTAGAGCAGCAACAGCAGGAACAGACCATTATCAATTTGTACAATCAGCACCAGTAGATCCAGGAACAAGTAGTTTAGATAAAATAGACTTAGAAGCAAATATTAAAGATAAACCAAGGTTTGACTTAGCAATACAATTATCAGACATGTTCTACCCAACAGTAAAACTTGCCGGAGGAACATTTACTATAGAAAGTAGTAAAGGAGATACAGCAGCAGGAGGAGTTCAAACAGATGGCAATGGAATGATAGAAACATTTGTAGGAACAGTATATAGAAATGAAGAAGTAACATATACAATAAAACAAACAAATGTAATACCAGGTTACTATGCTAACAATGTAATAGCAAGGTTTAAAGTACACTTCAATGCAAACGGAAAAATAGATACCTATAGCTTAATAGAAGGTAGCGAAGTAGCAACAATACATCCAACAGCACATGTAGGAACACAAAAGGTAAAAGTAAATATAGCTAATAAACCAAAAGATGTTAAACTAGGAATTTACAAAAAAGACCAATTAGATGGAGCACCATTATCAGACATTAGCTTCAAGCTAACAACTATTGAAACTGGAAAGAAAGATATTGTAAAAGATGTTGTAACAAATGCAAATGGAACAGTAATAGATGTAGTAGATACATTTAAAGAAACAACAGGAGCAAACAGAGTTGTAACATACAAAATATCAGAAATACAAGCAGCACCAAGTTATAGAAAAATACAAGATATCGAAATAAAAGTAACATATAAATCAGACGGAAGTATGTACCTATATGATGTAGTAAGTAACCCAAGCAATGTAGGAATAGAAGTAGCTACAAATGCACAAATAAAATACTTAGATAACACACCAATACACATTAAACTTACAATTCCAAATGATAATGCATATGACTTAATAGTTAAAAACGAAGACACTAACTTACCAGGACTAGGAATTCAAGGAACAATATATGATGTAATAATAGATGGAGTAGTTCAAAACCCTATAACTACAAACGCAGATGGTATAGCAAAAATTGCAAACCAAACACAAACAGGTGAAATTACAATAGACATAGCAGAAAGAACTATAGGAGAAGGATATAGAGCTGATAACAATAACTTTACAACAGTTAAAGTAGAAAAAGGAGTAGAAGAATATACACTAGTTTATACTAGCCACACAAATGAAACATATGCAACTGTAGAAGTAAATGAAGAATATGGAACAATAACAGTAACCTTCAAAAATGAAACAAAACTAGAATTGACAGTACAAAGTAATGACATAAATACAGGAGAAGTATTAGAAGGAACAGTATTTGAAATAAAAGAAGAAGAACTAGATAATACAGGAAATGTAATTGAAGGAACAGAAAAAATAATAACAGGAGAAACAACAAACACAACAGATGAAAACGGAATATTATACTTTGACTTAGGATTATCAAAACGTAATGCAACAGTAAGATATACATTTACACAAATAACACCACCAGTAGGATATGATAAAATATTCCCAATAACAATGACAGCAGAATTTAACAACTATGGACATATAATAGAAATGACAGATGACTCATTTAGAGCTAGAGAAACTTTAGCATCAAATACTGGAAAATCACATCACATGATAGTTGTGATAGGAAATGGAACAGTAAATGAAGCATATAGTGTAAAAATACTAAAAGAAGATTCACAATCTGGAAGAAGAATAAATGACTCACTATTTGAAGTAGAAGTAGTAGAAGAATCAACAGGAGCAACAAATAAATCAGCAAAAGGCTACACACAAAACTTAACAAGTACACTTGCAGGAAACAACGTAATATTTGAAAGAGGAGCTTTTGAAACAAAAGGTGTAACAGCCGAAGGAGATGTAAAAATCAAATTCAGAGAAGTAGAGCCAGCAACTGGATATGTAGTAGGTCAAAACCCAGTATCAGGAATAGTAACAATTAATGCACAATTCGAAGTAATAGAATCAAGCCAAGAAAAACAAGTAACATTAACAGAAGTAGACAATAGTGGATTTGATGTAGTAATAGATAACATTAATAGAGAAGTAATAATAAAAGTTAAAAATGACCCAGATGTAACATTTGAAATTACAAAAATAGATGGAGATACAAAAGTAGCAATGCCAAATGTAAAATTCCACGTAACTTCAGAAGTAATAACAAATGGAGCACCAGTAGCAACAGACTTAGACAAAGATATGCCATTAACAAATGAAAATGGATTTGTATCAGACAGTGTTAAATATGCATATGCAGGAAAAACAGTAATATACACACTAAAAGAAGAAAAAGTAGAAGCATATGATGAGCTAGAAGACATTATACTAGAAGTACAATATGATCCAGATGGAAATATTGTAAACTGTAATGTATTAAGTAACCCAGACGATATAACAATAAAACCAAATTCAGAAAAAACTATTAGAAAACAAATAATAAAAGAAACTGATATTCCAGGTAATGTAATTATAGACTACGCTAATATCAAAGTTCCAACAGGAATAGGAACAAGAATATTACAAATGGAAATAAACAACCATAGAACAGTAATACCTAGAGACTATCAAATACAAATAGGAAAATACCATGAAGATACAACATATCCATATTTAATAGCAGGAGCAAAATATGAAATAACAGTAAGACAACAATATGGAAAAGAAGAAACAACATGGACAGATATAACAGATGAAGATGGTATAATACTAAGCCCACACTTTAGTGGATTTGGAGAAATAGAGGTACAAATAAAAGAAATAGAATCACCAGAAGGCTATAAACTAGATACAGTACCAAGAACAACTAGATTTATAAGATATGAATCTTCACAAAAAATGGTAGTAATATCTACAGATTCAGGATGTACATTTAATGATGACTACACAATAGTAAACTTAAAAGCAGTAGACGAAGTAGTTGGTGGATTATATGATATAGTAATAAACAAAGTAGACGTAAGAAGCGGAGCACTAATACCAGATAACCCAGCAAAAATAAAACTAGAAATGGAAGAAGAATACCAAACAATAACACAAGATATTGATGAAGAAACAGGAGAAATAGTAGAAAATGTACAAACCTCTACAGTAAGAGTACCAGTAATAGAAGATGAAACAGATGAAAATGGTAGATTAATTGCAAGTAAGATAAAAACACCAAGTAAACCAGGACAGTACAAATACATTTTAACAGAACTACAAGCACCAGAAGGATATAATCCAATAGCAGAAAGCGAAGTAGAAATACTAGTAACATTTGAAGAAAATCAAGACCAAGAAATGATAATTACAAATGTAGTTGTAACAAATGCAGAAGATGTAAGAGCAGCAAAAACTTCAAATAAAGTAATGAGCATAATAGTATACAACGGTGGAGATGACTATGATGATATAACATTAAATGAAAACCAATTTGCAATAGACCTAAGAAAAGTAGATAGTGAATTATATCAAATAACAACAACATCAGCAGAATTCAAGTTAACAAACTTAGAAACAATGGAAGAAAAACAAATAATTACAGACGAGTTAGGTAGAGCAGAAGTACTAAAATTAAGAATGCCATCAGAGCCAGGAAAATATAAATACAAATTAGAAGAAACAAAAGCACCAAAAGGATATAAAATAACAGAAGAACCAATGTATTTATTACTAGAAGTTCTAGAAAACGAAGAAGGTAAACTATACATAAATAGTGTAGGAACAGAAGGCAAAAACTTAGTACATGCTAATAAACCAGCAGAAAATAGCTTACCAAATAAAATAATAAAACTACAAGCAATAAACGAAGACTTACCATATACATTAGTAATTGAAAAACACCATGAAGCAGACCCATATTACCCACAATTCATATCAGATGTAGAGTTTGAAATAAAAGTAAAACCAGAATTCGGAGAAGAATTAGAAACAACAAAAATAACAGACGTAAATGGTATTATAAGAATAGAAGACTTAAATGGATATGGACGTATCAAAGTAGAAATAAAAGAATTGGCAGGCCCAGACAAATATAAGAAAGACTTCCAAGTAAAATATCTTGAATTTTATAGAGATAAGAGTTCAAAAGAACTAAGAGAATATGACTCAAATGTACACTATGACTTAAAAGAAGATACTCAAGAAGTAGTACTAAAACCAATAAATGAATTAGCAGAAGGATTATATGACTTAGTAATAAGCAAAATAGACAAAACAAATAATACAGTAATAACAAATAACCCAGCACAATTTAGCTTATATATGATTAATAAATATGATGCAGTAGGAGAAGATGGTGTAACAACAGAAGTAAGAGTTCCAATAATAGAAAATGCAGCAACAAACAACTTAGGAATGTTAATACCTGAAACAATGAAAATGCCAACAGAACCAGGAACATATACATTTGAATTAGAAGAAGTTACAGCACCAAATGGATATGAAGGATTAAAAGAACCAGTTAGATATGAAATGACAGTAGAAGCAAACGAAATTGGAGAAATGATGATTACAGATGCCAAAGTATTAAATAATACAGACAAAGTAAAATTACTTTCATACAAAAAACAATTTATATCATTATCTGTAGCAAACAATAATGGAATACCAGATGGAAGCATTTCAATAGACTTAAGCAAAGTAAACAAAGAGCAAAGACCAATAATAACAGATACATCAGTATTCAAAGTAACAGATGAACAAACTGGAAAAGTATTAAATTATATAGAAACAGTTAAAGGAACTGGAGCAGGATATGCATATATTAGTAAACCAATGGCAGAAGGAGAATACACATATATACTAAATGAAATAAAAGCACCAGAAGGATATGCAGTAGATAGAAGTGACATAAAAGTAAAAGTAAAATATGAATACAACAATGAGGGTGGTTTAGATATAACTAATGTAGAAGTAGACGGAGAAAATGCAATATATCAAAAACCAGAGACAGGAGTAGAAGCAAATAGAATATCATTAAGTGTTAAAAACGAAGTAGCCCAAGGTGGTGGTAGTGGCAACGCAAATGACAAGCCATATACAGTAATAATAAACAAAATAGACAAAGTTACAAAACAAAACATTAGGGACCGTGCAACATTTGATGTAGCATTAGTAAATGGTGAAATAGTACATGCATCAACAAACGAAAAAGGACAAATGATAATAGAAAATGTACACATGCCATCTACAGAAGGTGAATATGAAATACTAGTAAAAGAAACAAATGCACCAGAAGGTTACATACTAGATAGAGATATTAAAGTTGTAAAAGTAACATTTAGTGGAACAGACAAAGATATGATAATTTCTAACCTTGCATTAGGCGAAAACGGAAATACTAATATAGAAATAGTAACTGCACAATGTACAGAAGATAAGATAGTACTTAATGTAATAAATAGGTCAAGTAATTCAGAAGATGATCCATTATATGTAGTATCAAGAAGATATGAAGATGGAGAAGATATATACGATGTGCTAAAGAGCTTTAAAGGAGACGATTACAGTATAGATACACCATTTATAGATACAAAAGTAGCAAGATATATGAAAGACATAACAGTGCAAGAATTTATAGACAATTTAGAATCAAATGGAACAATGACAGTACTAGACAAGAAAGGAAATGAGCTTTCTCCAACAGCTAGAGTAAAAACAGGAATGACATTAAGAGCAGTAAAAGGAAATGAAGAACTAAGATTTACAATAGTAGTAAAAGGAGATAGCAGTAAAGACGGAAGACTAACAGCAACAGACTTAAATGAATTTGAAAAACATGTATCAGGTGAAAAACTAATAACAGACCCTATAAAACTAAGAGCATTAGACGTAGTAAAAAAATCTGGAGACGGAAAAATAAGAGCAACAGACTTAAATCAAATATACAAATTAATAAGTAATGGAGAATTACCAGACTAATACAACAAAAAAGGAAAGATTTGGGACGCGCGTCCCAAACTTTCCTTTTTTTACAGCCCTTTTTGTATTCTAAGAAACTGCACAACTAAAGTAATTATTCAGAGACTAACTATTAATAAACAAAAAACGATGTAGGGGCGATTATTAATCGCCTGCAGACCTCAGAGAATAAACTTCTATGGCCTTTCAAAGAAGTTACTAGGTTAAATTAGAAATATAGCAAAGCCGTTGGAGCACGGGCGATTGATAATCGCCCCTACAATTAATCTATTCATTTTATAATAATCGCTGAATAGTTACCAACTAAATAAAAAAATTAAAATAACTATTGAAAAAAAAATAATAATAGTATAATATATAATAGATGAAACAAAAAAAGATAGGAGTGTTTAAAATAATTAGTATAAAAAATACAATAGTACACTTAAGAAAATGTACAAAAGTAGCAATAATAATAGCAATTTCAACATTTTTAATAACAGGAATAGTTTCAACATGCTATAAGCCAATATATAGTGTAACACTAAATGGAGAGATGATAGGATATAGCGAAAATAAAAACAAATTACAGCAAAAAATAAACGAATACATAGAAAAGGGAAATGGTGGAAACGTAGCATTTGTAGATATAGAAGAACTTCCACAATATAAACTTTGTCTATTAAAAAAAGGTATTACTGCAAATGATGAAGAAATATTTGAAAAAGTAATATCAAAAGGAACACAATATTATAAATACTATGGAATAACTGTAAATAATGAAGAAAAGTTATATGTAGCAAATTTTTCAGAAGCGGAAGAAGTAGTAAATAAACTAAAAGAGAAAAACAGTAATAACAAAGAAAAACTAGGAGTAAAAGAAAAATTTGCAACAGAGCTTGTAGAATTTTCAACAGTAGAGCAAAGTGTAGAAAAACTATATGAAAAGAAAGTAGTACAAAAAACAGTATCAAATGTAACAGTAGCATCAAGTGGAGTAAATACATCAAATAAAGTAGTAAACCTAGGAATATCACTAATAAGGCCAGTATCAGGAGTAGTAACATCAAGGTTTGGAGCAAGGTGGGGAAGAAGTCACAAAGGAGTAGACATAGGAGCACCAAAAGGAACAACAATAGTAGCAGCAGCTTCAGGAACAGTAACATTCTCACAATATGGATATGGGGGAGGTTACGGAAACCATATAGTAATATCACATGCAAATGGAGTGCAAACTTTATATGGTCACTGCACAAGCTTACTAGTAAATAAGGGAGCACATGTAACACAAGGTCAAGCAATAGCAACCGTAGGAAATACAGGTAACTCACAAGGAAACCACCTTCACTTAGAAATAAGAGTAAATGGTGTAGCACAAAACCCACAAAACTATTTATATTAAGTAAAATAACAATGCAAAGAACAGGTAAGATAAGCATAAAAAATAATATAATAAATTAAAAGTAAAGATTGCGTAAGAAAAATAGGTCTTATGCAATCTTTTTTTAACAAAAAAGAAATAAAAATGTTATATAACAAGGGCAGAAAGTATAATATGCTATTTCCGTATATTTAACAGCTAAACACCTGGGAAAATCAGGAATATTGCTAAATATTTGATATTGATTTTATTTTATAAATATTTTAAACTTAAAACAAGAAATATTATATATAAATATAGGAGATAGACATATGAAAAAGAAAATAAGACAGAGTGTTATTATAGGAGAAGTAATTCGGAATTTTATTAACATTAAGCACTATTATAATACTATCAAATAATTTTAATAGTAATGTTACAAAGCTAGGAAAAAAGGAAGGACAAGAAACAAAGCAGGCATCATCAATAGGAAGTGAAAGTGATTTATCTAAATTTAATTATACAAAAGATGATAGTGCAAAAACAGTAACCTTAAAAAGCTTTTCAGAAGTAAATGATATAGCACTAACTGTACATAGTAAATATACGATAAATAATGAAACTTATAATACTATTATTCAAGGTGATACACATTCTTTTATAGTTTATCCAGAGAGAAGTAAATTGGAAACTATAAGCTTTGATGATGGAATAACATGGAACAATACTGCAGCTAGTGCATTTAGCAACTGTAAAAACTTAAGGCAAGTATCTTTTTCACGAGTAAATTTTTCTGTAAGTAGTTTTAAAGAAATGTTCTATAATTGTACTAATCTAGAAATAGTTCAGTTTAATCAATCTACCTCATATGCAGAGAGTACTGAGAATATGTTCTATAATTGTGCATCTTTACATACAGCTGATTTTGGAACAATGACTTTAAGTCAGGTTGGAACAATGAAATATATGTTTTATGGATGTAGTTCATTAACAACACTAAAATATGATTCTTGGATTACATCAAATGTTACTGATATGACAGGTATGTTTTATGGTTGTAGTTCACTAAAAGACAGTAGAACAAATACAAGCTTTAATAGGCTAAATACAAGTAGTGTAACAAGTATGAGTGGTATGTTTTATGGCTGTAGCTCATTAGATGCAACAGATGATTCTACTTTTAGCTTAAGTTTTAGTACAAATTATGTAACAAATATGAGTGGTATGTTTAATGGCTGTAGTTCATTAAGAGGAATATCCCTATATAATTGGAGAACATCAGAAGTAACAAATATGGAAAGTATGTTTAGAGACTGTAGTTCATTAACTAATATAATAGGTATGGAAAATTGGGACACCTCAAAAGTAACAAATATGCAATATATGTTTTCTGATTGTACTGAATTAGGTATTTTAGACTTAAGCAAATGGAATACACAAAATGTAACTATGATGAGAAATATGTTTAGTGGTTGTAGCACAATAGATACAATAAAATTAAATAACTTTGATATGAGTAAAGCGATTAATCATTATGAAATGTTTAAAGATTGCGGTTTTAATACATTAGTTACACCAAAAATAGGAAAAACAGATGCTACACTTCCATACACAATGTATGATGATAATGGAATATCATATACAAAATTACCAAGTACTTCAAAAACATTATATAAAAAGATAGAATATACAGTAACATTAAATGCAAATGGAGGAAATATAAATGATGGAAATATAACAAGCTATATACCAGGAACAGAAAAAAACTTACCAACAAATGTTACAAAAACAGGATATACATTTGATGGTTGGTATGAAAATAGTTCATTTACAGGAAGTAGAGTAACAAAAATAAGTTCAACAGCAACAGGAAATAAGACCTATTATGCAAAATGGACAGCAAACACATATACAGTAACATTAAATAAAAATGGAGGAAATATAAATAGTGGAAGTATAACTAGTTATACATATGGACAAGGTGCAACACTACCAACAAATGTAACCAAACAAGGCTACGTATTTAGAGGATGGTTTGAAAATGCAAACTTGGAAGGAACAGCAAAAACAACAATAACTACAACAGATATAGGAAATAAAACATACTATGCAAAATGGCTAGTAGATACAGATGGAGATGGAATACCAGATATAGAAGACAATGATACTCAAGTACCATATAAAGTACAGCACTATGTACAAAACACAGACCTAAGAACATACACATTAAAAG
>JAAVYV010000049.1 GCA_022791325.1 Clostridia bacterium | reverse complement strand
TTTCTCTCTTCTGATATTTTTTGATGTTTAGCCATTTTTTACTCCTTCCTTACAATAGAAAAATTGACTATGATTTTTTCTATTGTATCATAGTCAATTTTTATTTTCTAGAGTTTACACACTTATTCCGATATTCTCCCTTATTTTCCTTACTGTAAATCTAATGAAAATGTTTGTACTACAGTTCCTTCTGGTACATAGAATTCATAACTTTTTTCTTCATCTCTAAATGAACAAAAAGAAAGTAATCCTTCTAATATGCCATTCATTTTAACTTTTGTATATGTTGTATATTCTACAATTGTAGGTGTGCAAGCTTCCTGTTCATAAATAATTACATTTTCAGAAGTAATTTTGCCCTTTCTGTATCCATCTCCAGACTTGTAATAATACATATAAACTTCGTTAGTAGCCATAGAAGCATATACATAAAATAGTCCACCACGAGCATAGCCAGATATTTGGCTATTATCCTGCAATGATACAAGTTCATATTCGGCTGTTTTTTCAGTCTTTTGATATGATCGTGCACCTATGGCACCAAGACAAACAGTACTTACCAAAAATACTACTACACAAATGATTATTGATATTAAACTGTGTAAAGCACCTTTCAAATCCCGCGCAATGAGATTAACAATTAGCCAAACAATAAAATATAAACAAACCAAAAAACTACCAAAAAAAGCAATCCACAACATAATAAATTCCTCCTTAAATTTCTTTTATAGTTGCCAACGAGTTATTATATGAAAAACCAAAAAGTTAGAGGAAATCCTCCACTAATTAGTGAAAATAGGAAATAATATATATTTATCTATAATTAAACTATAACCAAATTATACAACAATTTAACATAATTTTCAAGTCTTATATTCAATTTTCTGTAAATTTGTAAATTATGATAAAAAGTAAAGAACGCTTGACATATAAGAACAAATGTTTTAAAATATAAAATGCAATAATAACATGTAAAATGTAAAAATATATATAGAAAATGATGTAGAAACGAATGATATAAAATATGCTATTATGAGTATTTTATATGGAGGACAATATATGGAATTTGAAAAATCAACACTGATAGAATTAAAGAGAAAATTTGATTCTATTACTAACACAGAAGAAAAAGAAAATGTAGAATTTTGGTATGCAAGAGATTTGCAAGAACAACTAGGATATACTCAATGGAGAAACTTTTTAGAAGTTATAAAAAAAGCAATGATATCTTGTGAAAGTGCTGGTATTACTATAAGTGATCATTTTGCTGAGGTTAGCAAAATGATAGAAGTGGCTAAAGGAGCTAAAAGAAAAGTTCAGGATTATATGCTAACTAGATATGCTTGTTACTTAATAGCACAAAATGGAAATTCTAAAAAACAAGAAATAGCATTTGCGCAAACATATTTTGCAGTTCAAACGAGAAAACAAGAAATAATAGAAGACAGAATAAAACTAATGAATAGATTAGAAGCAAGGGAAAAACTAAGAGAATCAGAAAAACTATTATCTAGAAACATTTATGAAAGAGGAGTAGATGACTTAGGATTTGCACGAATACGATCAAAAGGAGATTCTGCTTTATTTGGAGGTTTAAATACAAATGCAATGAAGCAAAAATATGGAGTAAAAGAAACTAGACCACTTGCAGATTTTTTACCAACACTAACAATAGCAGCAAAAAACCTAGCAACTGAAATGACAAATTATAATATCACTCAAAAAGATATGTATGGAGAAAATAATATAACAAATGAGCATGTAGACAACAATTTAAGTGTAAGAAATATGCTAAATAAAAGAGGAATAAGACCAGAGAATTTAAAGCCAGCAGAGGATTTAAAAAAACTAGAAAGAAGAGTAAAAATAGAAAAAAAGAAAATGGCAGATAATGAAAAGTTACCAAAAGAGAAAAATGCATAATAAATTAATAAAATTTATTGAAATTATAGAAAAACAATGCTAATATAACTTATGTACAAGATTATAATAGATAACTAGAATTAAGTTAATGAAAAAATGAAACAACAAATAAAAATACTAATTAATAAATTAAAAATTAAAATAGAAGATAACAAAAAAAGATAAGGAGAAAAAATAAAAATGAAAGTAGAATTAGTAGGAACAGGAGCAATATATACAAAATACAATAGTGCATGTACATTAGTAAATGAAGAATTAATAATAGATATGCCAAATGGAACATTAAAGCAATTATTAAAAAGTAATCATAAACCAGAGAAAATAAAAGCAATATTAATTACACATATGCATGGAGACCATATAGCAGATATACCATTTTTCTTAAAACATGTATTCAACTATATAAAGATAGATAATGAAATTACAATAATAGGTCCAACAGGAATAGAAGATAAAATAGTAGAATTGTTTGAAGCATATAGGTTTGAAGATAGAGAAGAAATACAAGAATTTATGAATATAAAATTTATAGAACTAAGTGAAGAAGAAAAACAAATAGAGGTAGAAAAATATAAAATAAATGCTATACAAGTATCACACGGAGCAGAAAAGCCAGCATATGGATATACAATAAATAATACTATAAGTTGTACAGGCGATAGTGGAATATGCGAAAACGTAGAAAAGTTAATTGAAAACAGTAAAGTTACAATTGCAGATACCTCTTTAAGAAAAGGCGACCACTGTCATATGGGAATAGATAATATAAAATATTTAATTGAAAAATATAATAAGCAAATAATTGCGACACATTTAAGAGATACAACAAGAGAAGAACTAAAAAAAGAAAACAATAAAAATATTTTAGTAGTAGAAGATGGTTATCAATTTGAAATATGAGAAAATGAAAAGTGAAATTAGACGCTCAGTACAGGCAATACAAATAAGAAGAACAAGATTAAAAGCGGAATACTAGGAATAAAAGCGGAGAAGATAAAATTAAGCTTCTCCGCTTTTTTTGTAAATATTATTTAAATTTCACAAAATAAACACAATTCTATATTATAATAATAAAGTTTTAAAGAAAATAAAAAAGAGAGGTAAATTTTAATGTTAAAACTAAAAAATATAACAAAAACATACATAAGTGGAGAAGAAAAAGTAGATGCACTAAAAGGCGTTGATATCGAGTTTAGAGAGTCTGAATTTGTGTCTATTTTAGGTCAAAGTGGGTGTGGAAAAACAACCTTACTTAATATTATTGGTGGGTTAGATAGATACACTAGTGGAGACTTAATAATTAACGAAAAATCTACAAAAGACTTTAAAGATAGAGACTGGGATGCTTATAGAAATTATAAAGTAGGTTTTGTATTCCAAAGTTATAATTTAATAGGGCACCAAAGTGTACTTGCCAATGTAGAACTTGCGCTTACTATTTCAGGAGTTTCAAAAAAAGAAAGAAAAGCAAGAGCAATAAAAGCTTTAGAAGAAGTAGGATTAAAAGACCAAATTAATAAAAAGCCAAACCAATTATCTGGTGGGCAAATGCAAAGGGTCGCTATTGCAAGGGCATTAGTAAATAACCCCGATATTATTTTAGCAGACGAACCAACAGGAGCATTAGATACAAAAACAAGTGTGCAAGTAATGGAAATTCTAAAAGAAATTTCAAAAAATAAATTAATAATAATGGTTACACACAACCCAGAACTTGCCGAAAAATATTCTAGTAGGATAATAAAAATATTAGATGGAAAAATTACAGATGATTCAAATGCAATAAAAAAGGAAGAAATCAAAGAAGATAAAAAAGAAGAAAAGGCTAAATTTAAAAGAACCTCTATGAAATTTTTCACAGCACTTCGTTTAAGCTTAAATAATTTGCTTACTAAAAAAGGAAGAACAATATTAACTTCTTTTGCAGGAAGTATAGGAATAATTGGTATAGCACTAATACTTGCAATTTCAACAGGGGTACAAAATTATATTAATAAGGTAGAAGAAGAAACATTATCATCATACCCAATAACAATAGAAGAATCTACTATAGATATGAATAGCATGGTAGAAGCAATGATGGGAACTATGGAAAAAAAGCAGCAAAAAGAAGAAGGAAAAGTATATTCTTCAGATATTATGGACGACTTAATATCAACATTATCAAATAAAGTAGAAACCAATAATTTAAAAGATTTAAAAGAATATATAGAAGGCACAAATAATGGAATAAAAAATAACAGTAATGCAATTACATATAGTTATGGATTAAACATTAACCTATATAAACCAGATACAACAAACAATATAGTAAGAGTAAACCCAAGTACTGTTATGAACGCAATGGGAATGGGCGAAATGATGGAGGCACATAACAATTCATCATTTATGTCTATGGGCTCTATGAGTATGGCAAGTTCAAGCGATGTCTGGACAGAAATGTTAGATAATGAAGAATTACTAAAAGGACAATATGACTTACTTGCTGGAAACTGGCCAACTACATATAATGAAGTTGTTTTAATTGTAGGTAAAAACAATGAAATAAGTGACTACACTTTATACACATTAGGTTTAAAAGACCAAAAAGAAATAGAAGAAAAAATGAAAAAAATAACTAAAGGTGAAAAGGTTGAAAAATCAGAAGAAACTACATATACATATGAAGAACTTCTAAATTTATCATACAAACTAATATTAAATTCAGACTATTACAAAAAAGAAAATGGAGTTTGGATGGATAAATCAGAAGATGAAGAATTTATGAAAGCAAAAATTGAAGAAGCAGAAAATATTAAAGTAGTAGGAATTATAAGACAAAATGAACAATCAGTAGCGCAGGCAATGACAGGAGGAATAGGTTATACAAAAGGTTTAAAGGAATATGTTATAAATAAATCAAATGAAACAGAAGTTGTAAAAGAGCAAAAAGAAAATAAAGAAGTAAATGTATTTTCAGGGTTAGAATTTCCAAAAGAAGGAGAAAATACAGCATTTGACTATAACTCTTTAAGTAATTCACAAAAAATAGCAATGAGTAAGCTAAGTAGCGAAGAAATAGCAGCATTAATGAATGCATATACAGAAAATAAAAATGCAAGTTACGAAAAAAACTTACGCAAATTAGGAGCAATAGACCTAAGCAGTCCTTCTGGAATTAGTATATATCCAAAAAACTTTGAATCAAAAGACAAAATAGCACAAGGCATAGAAGAATATAATAAAATGCAAAAAGAACAAGGAAAAGAGGAAAACACAATAAATTACACAGACATTGTAGGGACAATGATGAAATCTGTAAGTCAAATTATAGACACAATAAGTTATGTATTAATAGCATTTGTAGCAATATCATTAATAGTATCTTCTATAATGATAGGAATAATAACATATATTTCTGTTTTAGAAAGAACAAAAGAAATAGGAATATTAAGAGCAATAGGAGCTTCAAAGAAAGATATATCAAGAGTATTCAACGCAGAAACATTAATAGTAGGCTTAATTTCAGGATTAATAGGTATAGGAATAACAGTGCTACTAACAATTCCAATAAATGCAGCAATTTTTGCACTAACAGGAGTAAAAGTAGTAACAGCAGTACCATTTATAGCAGGAGTAATATTAGTAGCAATTAGTGTAATACTAACAATAATAGCAGGACTAATACCAGCAAAAATGGCAAGCAAAAAAGACCCAGTTGTGGCATTAAGAACAGAATAGTTAAAACATACAGAATGTATTCAAATTTATGAGTACATTCTGTAATTTTGTATTGTAAAATATTAAAATATTTATTTTATAAAAACTATGGTAATAGAAAAATAAATATGATATATTGTTACCATAAGTAAAATAAGGAGAAGAAAAATGGAGTTTTCTGTTAATGAAAAAATAGCGTTTAAAGAAGTAAATGAAATTATTGATATTATGGGAGAAAAATATAAAAATAAAGTTCCAAAGAAATTATTAGAATTATTAAAAAATGGAGAAGACATCCATTATATAACAAAAATAAAAAAGGATTTACCATTTGAAAAACAAGAAATAAGTAGAACTGCACTTATTTTATTAAATTATATAAATAGAAACTATTGGTTAGATGAAGAAGTAGAAAAACAAAAAATAAAGAATGCGTATAGGCTAGAAGAGGAAAAATATCAAAAGTTGTTAAAAGAAAAGTATAATCCAGATGAAATATTTAAAAAGAGGGGTAATAAATAGATGAAAAATGGAGTTAAATGTAATATAAGTTTTGAAGAATTAGAAAATTATAGAGATAAAGAAGGTTATATAAATTTAGATGAGTTAAACTTAGAATTTACAGAAGAATCAAGAGAAAAAATAGGAAATGAAAATAGAATAAAAAATTGGGTAGATTTTTCAGGAGTAGAAGCATTAATAAAAGGAGAATGCAAAATAGATAATAAAAGAAATGGAGGAATTTATTCAGAGCTAATAGTTGAAGAACTTGCAAAACAGGCAGGCTTAGAAACAGCATATTATGATTTAGTTAAAGTAAAAGGAGAATATGGTGTTTTATCTAAAAATATTCTAACTCATGATAATGATGACTTAATTACTTTGCAAAGTCTAATAGGAAACACAAAATTTAATGAAGAATATCCAGAAATTACTGATTACATAGAAGTAGAGGATAAACTATATAAAAGTTTAAAGTTTGAAGAATTGGAAAAAGATAATATAAGAAAAATTATGAATGACTTTAGAAAACAATCAGCATTTTTCATTATGATATGCTCAATAGATATGCATCCAGAAAATATTAGTTTAATTACATATATAAATCCAGAAACAAAGCAGAAAAAGCAAAAATTAGCACCAATATATGATACAGAATCTTCGCTTATGCTAGACATAGAATTAAATATATTAGAAAGAATACAAAAAAACGGACTAGGCCTTCAAAGAAATGTAAATATGCAAGACCCAAAAATTGCAGTTTTAGAAGGAGAATACTCTGAACTGTGGAAAAATACGCTAGATACCTTGTTAGAAGATGATGAAGTGTATGATTTTGTAATGGAATGTTATGATAATTTAAATATTCATAAAGCGATACAAAATGTAGAAAAGAAAATAAAAGCACCACTACCACAAGTAGTTAAAACAACAGCTACATATGTATATGAGTTTAGAAAAAAAGAAATTGGTAAAATTATATATCCAGAATTAGGCGAAAGTTTAATTGGTGAAGTATATAGTAATGAAATTTCAAAGAAAAGTATAGACGAAGGAATTAGGCAAGGAGAAGAAGATGAAATTTTAAGAAGAATTATGCATATATACGGAATTGAAGAAAGAGATAATCGGAAGGTAACTGAAACTTGAAAAAAATGTAAAAATATGCTAAAATAGTAGTGAAACTAAGAAATGAGGAAGATAGTATGAAAATATATAAAGTATATTGGGAAGATATTTTAATAGGAACTTTATCTGTTAACAATAACATGCATAGATATATACCTAATTTAGAAGGAATAAAAAGCTTGGAAGGAAAAGCACCATTACTTTCACAAGTAACTAAACCATATGACTGGGGAGAACAAATTCCATTTTTTTCCTCAAGAATAGAAAATTGTGAGAGATTTGGAACAGAAAACTATACATATAATACAGACCATTATAAATTAGAGCCAGTAATAATTGAAAAGGAAAATATAGAAGAACGATAAAAGTTTGGAGTAGGGAAAATTTTAGATAGAATATTGCGGTTTTATGTAAAATGTGCTAAAATATTAATTGTGAAGTGCTAAAAAGTAAAGTTATAACTATTAACAAATTTCAGCCATGTATGGCAAGGAGAAAAAATATGTTTAATATGGAAAAAATTATGAACTTAACTGCTGACGAAATCATTATTGTAAATGGTCTTAATGATGTAGCGAAAGAAGCAAAAGAGGTGGCGAAGCTAATTCCATGTGTTTATACTTTCCCTATGAATAAAGACAAAATTAGAATATGGGGAGATGGATACAATGACGAGTACATTACACATGATGGTGTATGGCAGGCAAGGTATTTACATCAGACTTATGATGTTAAATGCACAGAAGATGAAATTTTTGATTATTTTAAGGCAGAATATTTAGTTGTAAATGGTTTTGCAAATAAACACAGTGATAATGGTACTTATACAGAAGAAGGAGAAAAAGCTTATATTTGTCAATATTTTAGAAGTTTTTTAGAAAAAACAAAAGCTCTTTATATGAAAAATATTGAAAAAAATAATTAGAAAAGTAATTAAAATATAATAAGGGGGAGCCTATTTTAGGGTTCCTCTTATTATATAGAAAATATTCGTTGAACAGATAATTTTTTAATTGTTATTTCACAAGGAAATAATACAAGATTTTTTATTCGATTATATATTTTACTTTAAGTTATTAACAATTGAATAAAAATTCCTAAAACTATACCCTTCACTTTTCAAATACTCAATCGAATCTTCTAATGCTAAAGAACTATTGCTTACATCTTTCGTATCGTGCATTAAAATAACTAAAGTATTTTTATTTTTAGAAGACTTTTTTAAATTGTTTAGTAATTGACTAGAGGTATACTTTTTTATAGAGTCATTATTTAAACAGTTCCAATCTATATAAGCATAATTCATTTGAGAAAGAAGTTTAGCCATTTCTTTCTTTTTTGCTTTATATTGTGGAGACATAAAACCATTAGGAAATCTAAATATTGAAGAAGAGTAACCATCTACACCAATAGCTTTTCCAATAGCTATGTCAGTTTTTTTAATTTCATTTAAAAAGCTTTCAGAAGACTTATATAAGATGCTATTATTGTGGCTATAAGTATGATTTGCAATATAATGCCCTTCGTCATAAGCCCTTTTCACAATTTCAGGGTGAGCCTCTACTGATTTACCTATAACAAAAAAAGAGGCTTTCACATTTTCTTTATTTAAAATATCTAAAATTTTAGAAGTAACTAAGCTAGGACCATCATCAAAAGTTAAATAAGCAATTTTTTCCTTTCCTTTAATAAGGTTGCTAACATTTTCCATGAAGTTGTCTGAAGCTGTATTAGCATTATGAAATTCTGTTGCTAAAGATAAAGATGAAAGTAATACTATAGTAATTATAAAAATTATAGAAAAAGTAAAGACCAAACTTTTTTTAGTAAATATAAAAACTCTCAATATAACACACCTCTATAATAAATATTATGATAATATTAAAATATTAGAACAAAGTAGGGTATTTGGGTGAAACTTTTTTTGACTAAAAATGATTTTTAACTTGAAAAATATACATATTTATTATATATATGTATATGAAAAATAAAAAATTAGAGGTGTTTTATGAAAAAGGAAGAGCAAAATAAATATATGAATATGAAAAACCACAAACTAAACATTTGGTGGATAGTTATTATACTTGTTATAATGGTTATAATGTCATTTATATATATTAAAAATGTAAACCAATTAATATATAGGCATATATACAGTAACGTAAAAGAGCTTAGTGAACAAACAGCCACACAGCTAAACCTTGCTATTATAGATCAAGAAAGATTTGTTGAAATAATGGTAGACTCTATTAATAGGGGCTACTTTAAATCGGCAGAAGACATTTTTGATAGATATAGAGGGGATTTAGGGAATTATCATTTCACAAGACTTGTTATATTAGATAAAAATGGGAATGGAACAACAAGTGATGGATATACAGTTAAAAATTATGCTAATATAGAGGAATTTTTCAAACAAGATGAAATATATGTATCAGAAAATAGACCAAGTACTGTATCAAATAACCAAGTAAATATCTATTCAAAAACTTTTAAATTAGATGGAAAAGAAAGAGTACTAATGGCAACCATAAATACACAAGATTATAAAAGTATTTTATTAAGAAAATTATTTGGTAAAGGTGGCACATACTTAATTAACAACGAGGGTACAGTATTAATAGATTCATTTGGAACAATACAAGAAAAGAATGCAAACATATATAAATATATAAAAGATACATATGGATTAAAAGATGAAGAAGCGACAAAAATAGATAATATGAGGGAAAGTATAAAAAGAAATGAAGTAGGAACCTTCGATGTAAAGCTTGGCAATGAAATTTACTTTATACATTATGAAAAAGTAAATATTAATGATTGGTATGTAATAACAACAGCAGCCAATAGTACAATTGCAGAAGAACTTATTATGCTAATTATTATATTGCAAATAGTATGCCTGCTAATTACTTTTACCATTATATCAATATGTGTATATATTAACATATCAAATCAAAAGAAGAACAAAAAACTATATAAAATTGCATATATAGACCAAATCACAATACTTGGAAACGAAGCGTATTTCAAAGAAAATGGAGCTATCTATTTACAAAACAATAATAGTAAAAATAAATATGTAGTATCACTAGATATAGATAAATTTAAAGCTTTAAACAATATTTATGGATATGAATTTTGTAATAATATACTAAAAATAGTTGGAGAAAAATTAGAAAATGTATTACCACCAAACAGTATTACATGTAGAATTTCAGGAGATATTTTCACTGCAATATTTAGTTATGAAAAAAATATAAAAAATTTATTAGATAAAATATACAACCAAGTTTCAAATATAAAAATAAATAAAACGCCAATGCATTTAAACTTATCAATTGGTCTATATAAAATAAAAAATGGAGATACAGATATAAATAAAATTTTAGACAAAGCATATATGGCAAGGGCAAAAATGAAAGGCTTATATGACAAGAATTACTATATATTTGATACGATATTAGAAAACGAATTAGTAGAAGAACAAAAAATAGAAGCATGTATGGAAGAAGCATTAAAAAACGAAGAATTTCAAATAGTATACCAACCAAAAGTATTTACAAATACTGAAAAAATAGCAGGAGCAGAAGCCTTAGTAAGATGGAATAAAGATGGAAAAGTAATTTCACCAGGTAAATTCATACCACTATTTGAAAAAAACAAATTTATAATAAAGTTAGATCTATACATATTTGAGCACGTTTGTAAAGACTTAAAACTATGGAAAGAAAAATATAATTATGTACCAAATGTTTCAATAAATGTATCAAAAGCACATTTTGCACAAAAGAACTTTATAGAAGACTATGTAAAAATTACAAATAAGTACAATATTGACAGAAAAGATATAGACTTAGAAATAACAGAAAGTGCAACAATAGACGAAAACATAGATGTTCTACAAATATTAAATAAAATAAAAGAAAAAGGATTTACAATATCAATAGATGACTTTGGAACAGGATATTCATCACTTAGTATGCTACAAAGCATGCCAATAGATATAATAAAAATAGATAAAGTATTTGTAGACAAAGCAAACCTAAAAAGCGATAAAAATATAATAGACTACATAATGCTTATAGCTAACCACCTTGGAGTAAAAACAATAGTAGAAGGGGTAGAAACAAAAGAGCAAGTAGAATTTATAAAGAAAATAAAATGCGATATAATACAAGGCTACTATTATTCAAAACCAATATCAAAAGAAGAATTTGAGGAGTATTTTAATACAAATAGGTAATTAATACCTACATTTTATATAGTAGTTTCTACGAAGACTTCTATATAAAAAACTATTAACTGTTAATGTTTATAATAAGTGATTAAAGAAGATGTAGTGTTACAATTGATGTGAAACAAAAGTTATAAAAATTGAATAAGTGATTTAAATCATATATAATTAAGTTGCGAAACAAAAATTATATAAAGGAGATTTAAATCACTTATGAATAATAGTATAACAGAAAATAGTA
>JAAVYV010000048.1 GCA_022791325.1 Clostridia bacterium | reverse complement strand
GACGGTCCTTTTCGTTCCGATTTCGGAACGAAAAGGACCGTCCCTACCGTGCGCCTAATCTACATTGTCAAGGTTCCATTTGGAGTATCTCTTATTACAAGTATATCTTCTTCTTTTCCTGTTTTTACATTTATATAAACTAAAAATTCTGTATCATCTACTTTTCCTTTGAATTCCCAACATAATATTTCTGTTTGGAACTGTGTTGGAATTATTGCTAAACTTTCACTTTCTATATTTAACTCTTTATTTAAACTTTCTTTTGCTTTTTCTTTTGTTATTCCTATATTTCCTATTTCTCTTTCATAATGTGAGTTTAGATATCCTGTTGTTTCTATTCCTAATACTTGCCCATTATCTAAGGCTACTTTTAGTTTTATTAGGTCTGGGTATATTGTTACTTCTCCATTTTGTGAGTTTTGAGAGTATGCATAGTTAATTGTTATAACTCCATCTTGTTTTAAATAATAGGTTTCTTTCATATTTTTGAATCCATGATTTGCTAAGAAATTCTTTCCCATTTCATCTGCTCTTTCATCTGATATTGTTACTGCCTCTATATTTCTATTATAGTTCATAAATACTACATGTCCACCTTTTTGGGTTATTGATATTATCGCATTATTTTTATCATCTTTTTCACCATTTAATGTTACTCTAAAATCATAACATGGCATATTTGTATTTTCAGAAATTCCATTAGATTCTATTTTATTTATATTCTCATTTCCAAAGAATTCTATTGCTATTTGTTTTGCTCTTTCTTCATCAATATTTTCTCCTGTTAGCCCTTTTTTCTCTGACCCAGTTAAATGCTCTGAAAATGCCCCATCATATATTAAACCTGCATATTCATGGAAATTCTCTTCTAAGTTACTAAAACTATCTTTTGATATATTGCTAACCTGCGTTGCAAATACAGTACTTCCTTTTTTAGTTAGTTCTCCCCATTTTATTCTTCCATCATTCATATCTGCTGATAATTGATTTAATGTATTTTCTAACTCTACACTATAATTATGCAAATTTTTTAAATTATTAAAATCATCTTGTGTTAAAGCTTCATTATATATGTTTTTTCTTGATAAACTAAAGCTATAATCACTTACTTGATTTAAAAATTTAGAAGTATTGCTAAGTTCCTCTGACCCCATTGGTAGCATTGCTAAATATGCCTGAGCTAAGTTTGCTTCTCTCCACACATGTGTTAAAACTTCTGCCCCATGCTCTGGAGTACTTGATATTAACGATTTTGCAAGGTATGTCTCAACATTTTGTACATAATCTACCAGTTCAAAAAAGGCCATGTTATAATCATTTTCAGTAGCTTGTCTAAATGTTCTTTCCCTTTTATATGTGTATAATCCAAGTACTGCTATTACCGTAACTAGTGTTACTACTAAAGTAAGCATATGCCTATCTTTTAATCTATCTTTCCAATCGTATACTTTTTCTTTTATATTCATATTAAAATTCTTCCTTTCTAACTACAAAATCTATGTTTTCCTATAGTTTTAATAAGTGGTCTTGACCATATCCATTTATTTGTTGCTGTGGCTGGGTTAAAGTAGTATATTGCGCCTCCTGTTGGGTCCCACCCATTCATTGCGTCTTGTGCTGCTTTTAGTACTGTTGAACCTTCTGCTATTGCTACATTTATTTGTCCATCAGCTACTGCTGTAAAAGCTCCACTTTGGTATATTACTCCTGCTATTGTGTTTGGAAATTTTGAACTTTTTACTCTATTTAGAATAACTGCTCCTACTGCAACTTGCCCTTCATATGGCTCTCCTCTTGCTTCACCATTTATGGCTCTTGCCATTAATTGTAAGTCTGATGTGCTTGATGAAGTTTTTGCTACAACTCCAGATGAGTTTTCCACATTTTTTACATCTATGTTTATAACTATAAAGAAAATTGCGCATAATATTAAAAATATTATTAATAATTTTTTCTTTTTCATTTTTTCTTTTTCCTCCATTTTTACGTTATTTACCTTTATTTTTCCTTTTTTATTGGTTTTTATTCTCAAAATTTTATATTTTTTTAATTTCATCAAACCCTATGTATATCAACATTTTTAGCACTTTATGTTTATTTTCAAAAAATTTTTTAAGAAAATTTTGCCAAAAGTATTGCATTATGTTCACTGTTGTGTTATAATAAGTTTAGTTCTCAAGTGAGACAAGTACATTTAAAATTAAAAATCCACAAGGAGGTAAACGCCTATGAGATCAAGTCCTAAGTTTTTTTCAAAAACAATTATTAGTGCGTAAGATCAGCGGCGGTGCGTAGCACCACAGTAACTCGTTAACCAGCATCAAAAAGCGGAGGGATTGTTTATGATCAGAGGAAAGCCTATGTTCATTAAAAACAACAAAAATAAGTATAGTTGATCGCAGCAGGCGCCGGAGTGGCAAGGAGGAAAAATGCAACGGAGACGGACAAGTGGATTTGTTTAGCGGGCTAAGCCCGCAGAAAAAACTAAATAGGGAATAATATTTAGCAGCTAAAGCGGAGCGTTTTCTAACGCTCCGCTCTTTCATTTGTATTTTTTTTGTTTTTGTGGTATTATATTAAAAATATTTATAATTGGAGATTATTTATGAAAAAAATTTTAATTTTTTATGCCTCATATGGAGGTGGTCATTTTTCTGCTGCTAAATCTATTAAGCAGTATATTGATGATAATTATACAGATACACAAACATATATGATAGATTGTGTTAAATATATTAATAAAGCTTTTGAAAAGGTTACTACAACTGCATACAAGGAAATGGCTAAAAAAGCACCTTGGACTTGGGGTAAAGTTTACTATAAATCTGAAAATGGTCTTATAGCAAAGGTAAGTTCTACTTCTAATAAAATAATGGCTGTAAAAATGGCTAAATTATTTAGAGAAATTAAACCAGACATTGTTATTTCTACACATGCTTTTGGTTCTCAAATGACTAGCTATCTAAAGAAAAAAGGTAAAACTAATTGCACCTTAGCTACTGTTATGACTGATTTTGCTCCACACAATCAATGGTTAATTGGCAGTGAATTTGTAGACTTTTATTTTGTTTCAAATGAAAATATGAAAAATACAATTATTCAAAATAATGATATTGATGCAGATAAAATATATGTTACTGGTATTCCTATTTCTGAGCGCTTTTTAGAAAAATATGATAAGAATGAAATTTTAAAAGAATTTGGACTATCTAAAAATAAAAAGACTATTTTATTTTTTCGGTGGTGGTGAATATGGAATTGGTAAAAATAAAACAATTAATATTTTAAACATTCTTGCTAAAAGTGACTATAATATTCAAGTTGTTGCTATTGCTGGTAGAAATAGAAAACTAAAAGTAGCTTTTGAAAATATTGTATTGGAAAACAACAAACAAGACTGTATTAAAGTTCTTCCTTTTACCAATAAAGTTCCTGAACTTATGAGTATTTCAGATTTAGTTATTACAAAACCAGGTGGACTAACAACTAGTGAAAGTTTGGCGAGCTCACTTCCTATGATAATTATTAATCCAATACCAGGTCAAGAGGAACAAAACGCCGAATTTTTGGAAGCTGAAGGAGCTGGTATTTGGATAAAAAAAGATTCAAACTCGACTGCTATTATAAATAATATTTTAAGTGATGAAAATAAATTAAATAATATGAAACAAAATTCTATCAAATTAGCAAAGGTACATTCTACCGAAAATATATGTAAAATTTGTTTAGAAGGAAAGGAGAATAAAAATGACAAGTAAAGAACGCGCCTATTTAAGAGGTTTAGCAAATAGTTTAGATGCTATTTTTCAAATTGGTAAAGGTGGTATTTCTAATAACTTAATAACTCAACTTTCTGATGCACTAGAAGCAAGAGAATTAATAAAAATTTCTGTATTAGAAACAGCTCCTGCAAATGCTAAATTATTAGGAAATGAAATTGCTAATTTAACTAATTCTATTTTAGTACAAACTGTAGGAAATAAAATTACTTTGTATAGGGCTAGAAAAAAGGATTCTAAAATTGTATTGCCTAAATAAATTATATTAAATTATTAGTATAATTTATACAATATAATGTAACTTTTTATAAGATGGAAACAATTTTATAAAAGTTTTTTAAAAAATTGTTTCTATTTTATTGACTTTTTTATAAAATAGTGTTAATATTATTTATGCAATTGATATTTGGTTCAGTAGCTCAGTTGGATAGAGCAACGGATTTCTAATCCGTGGGTCGGGGGTTCGAATCCCTCCTGGATCACCATTTATATTATAAATACTGATATATCAAGGTTTTTAAGTCCTTGATATTTTTTTATATTTTTTGAGGAGGAGGCAGACTTTAGGGTAAAAAAACACCTAATCCGTTGCCCCTTTTTATTCTAATTTCCTTATTGACTTTTAGCCTCTTATCCTTTGGGAACCTATTTGTTCTCAAAACTGTATGAATAAAAACTTTTGAGACACAATAGCATATCAAAGGATAACTCAAAAACAATAATTTTTCTTGGCATAAACGGGACATTTTGTCATTTTATAAGTCAGGACATTTTCACATTTCTTTCATAGATATTAAACAGGCTAAAAATTAATTGTTGACAATTATAGAATATACATGTACAATAAAAATAGAAAATGAGAAATAATCATTCAACCGTGCAAAGCAGAATGGTTATTTTTTATTACATATACAGTAACACTAATATGGCAATTGCTAATACAAAACTTATTATAATCATTCCTAGTAAATCACATCAAAGAATGAATTATTGTATAAATATTTCAAATAATAATTTTGATACTATACATATTAGTATTATTACTAATATTAATACTATAGCAAATTGGCCAATTGAGCTTTTGAATAAAGCAAATGAAAAAAATTAATTGTAGAATAGAGCTATATCATAATAATTCAATACTATAAAAGGTAATTACATCTTTTATTCAGGAAGTAATTAATATTGTAATAAATTGGCTTAAACAAACAATTTATACGAGCATTCTA
Source organism: Clostridia bacterium (assembly GCA_022791325.1). Taxonomy (GTDB): domain Bacteria; phylum Bacillota; class Clostridia; order TANB77; family CAG-508; genus UMGS1663. The sequence goes on along the minus strand of JAAVYV010000048.1, from coordinate 18,106 downwards.
TAAACTACACTTTTCTAGGAGGTGATTTTTTGAATAATATAATAATTGCTGATGTTCTATATAGTACAACAGATGAAACATTTTATGTTTTAAATGAGGTTCATGATAATGCTTCTAAGTATTATGCTGAAACATTAGAAGATGTTTTTAATAAACTTAAGCAAGATAAATGGGAACAATGTGGCAAAGTAAATAGAAGTAATGGTTTGTTAGCAAATCTGTTTGAAAAAGAGCAAAATTATATAGCTGTTTTGGAAGAATAGAAAAACATCTCAATTTACATCATTGTATTTTGAGATGTTTTCTATTTTATATTAAATTTTTTCAAGTTATAAATCGGCATGAAATCCAATTTACACAACTTTTACAATAGTCTTTTTCTAGATTTAAAAACTCTAATTTTGTCAATACAAATCTTCTATTTTTTCATATAGAACATCCTCAAAATATACTTTTCCTCTCTAATATTCTGGTATTTGTATATTTACAGAATACTTATAATACTATTTTAATTTTACATTTCTATATTTTTATAATCTATTTTTAAGTTTTCTAGTATATCTCTTTCTCTGTTAGTACAAGTAAATATTATTATTTGATGTTTTCTAAATTCTTCATTTATATATTTTAATATATTTGTAAGTCTATCATCATCATAATATGCAAATGCTTCATCTAATATTATTGGCATTGTTTCTTCTGATAGTTCTTTTGTTGCCCCTAGTCTTAATGATATATATAATTGTTCTATTGTACCAATACTTAACTTTTCACTTGAAATATATTCTCCATTGTCTTTCTCCACAATTATACCTTCTTCATCATTTATTCTAACATTTTTATATTTTCCTCTTGATATATTTTCTATATTTCTTGATAGATTATTTGTAAATTTCGGAGTAACATTTTCTTTCATTCTTATATATGCATCTTCTAATACTTGCTTTGCAAGTTCTATTGCATTATTTAATTTTAATAGTTCTTGCTCTTTTTCTTTTAAAGCTTCTAGTTTTTCTTCTTTTTCAGCTAATTTTTCTAATTTTGGCAATATATTATTTCTATCTAACTCTAACGAATGAATTTCTAATTTATTTTTATTAATATCACTTTGTATTTGATCTAATTCCAAATCGATATTACTATAATCAACTTTTTCTACTACATATTTTTTAAAGATATCATCTTTTTGTCTTTTTACTTCTATTTTTAATAAGTTTTCTAAATTCTCAATTATATTTACTTGTTCATCACTATTTTTTATAAGTAACTCTATTTGTGAGGTTATTTTATCAATTTCACTTTGTAATTCTTCTTTTTCATTATTTACTTTTCTTATTTCTTCTTGTCTGCTTCTATCTCTTTTTGCTCGTTCTTTTCTAGTTTTTACATTAGAAATAATTAAGCTTAATATTGCTAATAAAGAAATAGTAGTAAAAATTATTAATGTTATAGTATTATTTCTTAATATAATTGCTAATATCATTGCAATTACAATAATAATACTTCTTATAATATTTCCTAAATTATTTCTTTTTACTTTTCTATTAACTTCTTTTGGTATTTCTATTTTATTTAATTTACTCTCTATCTCTTTTTTGCTTAATTTTAATTTTTCTATTTTTTCATTATTTTCACTTAGCAAATTCTCATTTAATGCTATTTTCTGCTTTTCTATTTTTTCTGTTTCTTCTATTCTTTTTAATTCCTTTATCAATTCTAATTTTTGCTCATTTTGTTCTATTCTTTTTTCTATGCTTTGTTTCAACGCTTCTATTTCATATTGTTTTTCCTTATATTCTTCTAATTGGCCTATTTCATCTTGAAGTTTAAATTTGTCTTCTTTTACAATATTTATAGGTCTCCCTTGGCTTCTTAATGTTCCTATTTCTTCTATTTGTTTTTTATTTATTTTTTCTATTGCTTTTCTATATGAAACATTATCTTCCCCTGTTCCTGCTAAATTCGCTAACTTTTGAAGTAATACATTCTGTTCTTGTTTTCCTAGCTTTACTTCTTGTTGCATTGATACTAAAGTTGATAAGAATGTAGCTTCATCTATTTTAGTTTGCTCTGTAAAAAATTGATTTCCATATGTTCTATCTATTGTATATTCCTTTGAAATATCGTTTAATTCTTTATCATATATTTTAGGATTTTTCTTATTAAAGTCTCTAAACACTTCATATTTATTTCCATTATCTAGAGTATATGTTATTTTACCTGAAAACTCTTCTGTTTTCCATGGCTTATATCTATCATAATCTGAAAATTCTCTTCCTTTTTTATTCTTAGAAATTCCATATAAACTATCTATAATAAATTTAAGAAGTGTTGATTTTCCTGTTTCATTTTTTCCATATATTATATTTATATTTTCAGAAAGTTCTATTTCCCTATTTTCGATATTTCCAAATGCATTTATTTGTAATTTGTCTATTTTCATCTTTGCACCCACCTATTCTTTATATAATTTAATATAATTTTATTATGATAATGCTTCCATTCCTATTTCTATTGCTTTTTCTAATGTCTCTTTATCTATATTTTCATCTTTGAATTTATCTAACATTTCTTTTGCAAATATTCCTTTTAAAGTTGCATTATTTGCAATTTTATTCAAGTCATACCCTATCTTTGTTCTATCTTTTACTTTTATAATATTTCTGACCTCTATTTGCTTATATAATTTATATGTATTTATTTCAAAATTTCTGTTACCTGTCAATATTATTTTGTATAGTTTCTTTTCCTCAAACTCTATTTCTTCCAATGTTTGTAATAATCCTTCTGGTTCATTTATATTTGTAATATCTAATTGTACTTCTATAAATTCTTTATCATCTAACTTTACAAACTCTACTCTTACCTGTTCCTTTTCTATATTTCCTACTATCATTCCATGTTCACCTAATTCGTCAAACCCCAGTGCAATAGTCGAACCTGGATATATTATATTTTTATTTTCATTAGATAGATTTAACTTATGTATATGCCCTAATGCTATATAGTCAAAGCCTAATCTCTTTAATTTACTGCTAGATATTGTATTGTAATCTCTCTTATCATCATACCCACCATCTAAACTTGCATGTGTTATTAAAATATTTAACTTTTCTCTATTGTCTATGTTTATCTCATCTATTTTCGACTCTTTTAAATAAAAATCCTCAAAACCATAACCATACAAGTCAAAGTCATTTGTTTCTACCTTTTCTACTTTTGAAGTAAATATTTTTACATTTTGACTCCATTTATATTTTGCGTAGTACGAATTTTTTAAATATGGATCATGATTTCCTGGTGTTATATATATTTTAGTATTTAAAATTTGTTTAAAACAATCATTTATAAAATCTATTGTACTTTGTCTTACATATTCATGGTCATATAAATCTCCTGCTATAAAAAGGTATGGAATCTCATTTTCTTTAATATATTCTATCATTTTTTTAAATGCTTTTCTTTGGTCTAACCTTCTTACTTCTCCTAAGTCTGCTCTATCACTTAACAATGTGAATGGTGTATCAAAATGTATATCTGCAATATGTACAAATTTCATTTTAGTTTCCTCCGTAATTTTTATTATATAAAAAAGGAAATAGATTAAATTTATCTACTTCCTTTGGTGTACCCGGAGGGATTCGAACCCCCGATCTCAAGGTTCGTAGCCTTGCATTCTATCCAACTAAACTACGGGTACAATAATAAAAGAGATGAGCATATTTTAAAAAATATGCTCATCTTTTTATGGTCGAGGTGACAGGGATCGAACCTGCGACCTCATGGTCCCAAACCACGCGCGCTACCAACTGCGCTACACCTCGATTAAGCATCCTTAACAAATGCTTATATATAATAACATATTTTTATTTCAATTTCAATAGTTTTTTTAAAATTTTTTTAATTTGCATTTTTTGTAATTTTATGTTAAACTATTGTTATGAACACGTTAACTATTCTACTATGAATAGGGGGTATAATATGAAAGATTCATTAATTTATGAAGCAACTTATCGGATGGAGAATGTATTTGCTGAAGGATATATTATTTTAAGTGACTATGTTGAAGGTATATTTGCAAAAGATTACATGGCTATATATGAGAAAGATAGTAATAGTATAGCTATGAGCTTACAAACTCTATCATTTGAAAGACTTGTATTTCCTCTTAGTATTTTGGTTCCATTTTACGTTAATTATCAATTTTCTATGATTGGTAATATGCTGTATCCTGGAAAAAAGCATGTATTCTTTTCTAGTAACAATATAGATGATGACTTATATTTAAATATTTCAGTCGATATTGTACAAGGTGAAGAAGCAGATGATATTCTAAAACAACTGTGTGAATTGCGTAGCAACTTTCAAAATTAACAAAAGTGGCCCAGCTCATAATTTTGAGATGGGTCATTTTTATTAATTTATATTATAAACTTCTAAATCCTTTATGGCAGGATCATATATATTTTTTCCTATATAATTAAATCTAGAACCATGACAAGGACAATCCCATGTTTTATCTAAATTATTCCATGAAAGCTCACAGCCTAAATGTGTACAATATGGTTTTATAGCATATATGTTTCCTTTTTTGTCTTTGTATACTCCTACTTTTTCATTATCAATCTCAATTATTTTTCCTTCTTCTTTTTTTACATTTGCTAAATGTTCATCATTTTTCTTTAGTCTATTAATTACTAAAGAATTTCCTACTTCCTTTACCATATTAGTTAGTTCTTCATAGTTTTTTATTGGCTTTAACCTTTTAGCATTAAAAACTTCTTCATATTTATTATCTTTTCCTAAAATTTTATCTGAAATAATATTTGCAGCTACATTTGATGAAGTCATTCCCCACTTTTTATAACCTGTTCCTACAAATACATTTGGCATCAGGTTAGAAAATTCCCCTATATATGGAATTTTATCTAAAGATATACAATCTTCTGTATTCCATCTATATAAAACTTTACAATCTGGATATAAATCTCTTGCCACTTTTTCTAAATTTTTATAGGCATTTTCTAAATCAATTTTTGCTCCTGTTTTATGTTTCATTCCACCTACTAATAATACTCTTTTTCCATTATATACTGCTGTTCTTAATGATATGCTAGGTTCTTCACTATTAATATACATTCCTTGAAAGAGCTCTTTATTAGTCTCTACTGCAATTAGATATGATGTTTCTTGATACATCTTCATAAAATAAAAACCAGGAAAATTTACTATTGGATAGTGTGACGCTATAATGACAAATTTGGCTTTAACACTAGCTTTCTCCGTTTTTATAATATATTCACTATTATCTTTTTTTACATCAACAACTTTTGAATTTTCGTATATAATTCCTCCATTTTTTGTTACTACTGTATTTGCTAAGCCTAACATATATTTATAACTGTTAAACTGCGCTTGTTTAGGAAGTTTTATACCTGCTAAAACTGGTTTTTGTATATTTATTTTCTTATTTTCTTTTTCTACTATTTCATTTTTAATTTCATTAATTTGTTGCACCTTTATAGGTACATCTATTTTATCTACAAATTCACTATTTCCCCCTAATGAATTAACCGCTTCTACTTCTTTTTTTATTTTTATAATTTCATCTTTGCTTTGTGTAAAAACATAATTATCTTGCCACTCAAAATCACAGTCTATATTTTCCTCTTCTATTATATTTTTAATATTACATATAGCTTGTTCATTAGCTTGTAAATATTGTTTAGCTCTATTTATACCTAATGAGTTTATTAAATAGTCATAAAATAGTCCATGCTGACTAGTAATTTTTCCAGTAGTATTCCCGACTTGTGTGACTGCCTATATAACTTTTTTCTAGAACAACTACTTTTTTACCGTGCCTTACTTAAATAATATGCACTAGTAAGACCTGTTAGTCCTCCACCTATTATACATACATCGGTATTTACATCTTCTTGTAAACTTTCATATCTTTTTGTTTTTCCTTGCATACTTGCTATCCATAATGAATTATCCATATTTTTAATTTTCCTTTCTAATATTTCCAATTAGGGACGTTTCCTTTTGGACTATTTTACCCCTAACTTTACTCGTATTTGTATTTCTCTTTTATTTCGATATATACTTAAATTTACTTCATCCCCAGGTGACTTAGTATAAATGTAACTTCTCAAATCACTCATTTTACTTAACTCTAGATTATCTATTTTTGTTATTACATCTCCTACTTTTAATCCTGTCTTCGCTGCTGGCGAGTCTAGTGATATCTGAGCTATATATATTCCTCTTTGAATTTCTATTTTTTCATCTATATATGGAATTATTTCTTTGTCATATGCAAATATTCCTAAGCTTGCTTCTTCAAATTTTTCTTCTTTCATATATCTCTCTATTATTGGTTTTACTATATTTATTGGTACTGCAAATCCTATTCCTTCCGCGGATTCTATTTTTACGCTGTTTATCCCTATTATTTTTCCATCTGGGTTTATTAATGGCCCTCCACTATTTCCTGGGTTTATTCCTGCATCTGTTTGAATTAAGTCTTCCATATATGTGCTCCCACCATTTTCATCTATTCTTACTGTTCTATTTACTGCACTTATAATTCCTGAGGTTACTGTTCTTTGAAATTGATATCCTATCGGATTTCCTATTGCATATACTATTTCTCCTACTCTTACATTATCAGAATCCCCCAAACTTGCATATGGTAAGTTCTTTACATTTATTTTTGATATTGATAAATCTACTGTGCTATCTGACCATACAACTGAGCCTGTATAAGTCTTCCCATTTTCTAATGTTATATAACAATTACTATATTTGCTACCAGTTACATGTTCATTTGATAGTATATATCCATTTTCTGATACTATAACTCCTGAACCTAAACCTAAAGAACTAGTCCCATCTTTTAGAAATATTGTCGTTCCTGCATTTTTTATTTTAGATATTCCTACTACACAAGATGTTACATTTTCTACTACATCTGCTATTTGTTTGCTTTGCTCCTTAACTTCATCAATAGTTTGTATTGTCCTTGTAGCTGTAATACTTGTATCTGGTTCATATGTATGTATCTTTATTCCTTCATACATTCTATACAGTAATATTGTTAATATAGATGTTAATATTGTTATTGTCATTATAAGAATTATATTTTTAAATTTACTATTTCCATTCTTTTTATATTTAAACATATAATCACTCTCCTTCTTTATATTTTAATTTTTCCCTTTTTTCATATATTTAAACTTTTTTAAAAATTCTTGTATTGCTTTTTTTAGAAATTGTTTATATAATGTAGAAATAAAAAGGCACTGTTTTATTTTTTTTACAATACATTCTTATAAATGTTGTCTTTTTAATAAAAATTATTTTTTGATATTTATAAAAAGGGGACTTACTATGAAAGTAACTAAATTGACCTTAAAAATTTTATTTTTATATTTTTCTATATTTTTTACGTTTTTGTTAAGTGCTTACTTAATATCATTCTTTAGCTTAAAAAGATTTATTTTTACTAGTTTATTAAATATATCTTTTACTAGCTTAATATTTCTTATTTCTATGATTTTAATTTATAGAAATATAAAAAGTGCACAAAAACAAACTCTACCTTTACACTTTAATGAGGTTTTAGGAAATAATAATAAACGTAATACAAATACTTATATGAACAGAATTATAGATTGTAGTAACATTATATATTTAATATGTAAAAATGTTCCTTTTATTTTATATTTTTTAGGTTTAATCATTCCAACTTTAATAGCTATTATTTTTAAAGAAAAAAATATTTTTATTTTATGCTTATTATCAGCTTTTAGTTCAAACATTTTTTATATATTTTCACGGAAGATATTTTGAAGAAATTTTACATTATTCTAAAAATATCTTAAAAATAAATACTAAAAGTATCTCTAAAATTAATAAAAAACTATTTTTTAACATTCCTACTAGTATTAATTTAATATTTGAGATATTTCCTTTAATTACAATTACTTTGTTACTTGGATTAAATTGTATACCTTTAAATATTTACACAATTATTTTTCTTATTTTTATAATATTAGTAGACTTTATTTCATTATTATATTTAGCTTTTAATTTTTATAATAATATTAATGTAATAATAAAAAATATTTCTAGTTCTGACTTTATTAATTATAATAATGAATTTAGTAATTTAATGTTTAAAATAAATGCCACTAAACAAGTTTACAATGACTATATTAATAGTCTGCAAAATATTCAAAATACAGAATTAAAAAATGAACGTTTGGCTTCTGTAGAAATATTAAGAAGAACAGTTGATGCAAAAGATAAATATACTAGAGGACATTCTGATAGAGTTTCTAAGTATAGTAGTTTAATAGGCCAAAAGTTAGGACTTTGTAAAGAAGATATTGAACTATTAAAGATTGGAGGATTATTTCATGATATTGGAAAAATAGGAATTACTGATAATATTTTATTAAAAACAGAAAAATTAACTAATGATGAATATAATGAAATAAAAAAACATCCTTTAATTGGTGCATATATATTAGAAAATTCAAGTGTTTTTGAAAATATTATACCTATTGTAATGTATCATCATGAAAAATTTGATGGAACTGGATACCCTAAAAAATTAAAAGGAACGAATATTCCATTCTTAGCTAGAATTGTAGCTATTGCAGATAGCTTTGATGCTATGACTTCTAAAAGAGCTTATAGAAATTCTCTTCCTCTTGAAATTGTAAAATTAGAATTTAAAAAATACAGTGGAACACAGTTTGACCCTAGAATAACAAAAGTTTTTTTGAATATTTTAGAAAATGATTTTGAACAGATACAGAAAATACAAAATGAAATATCTTATGATATTAATAATAAAGTATAATATTTATAATAAATCTAAAATCACATTCTTATTTATTATAAAAGTAATAATTTCATAAATATCTACTTTTAGGATTTATTTTATATATAAAAGTGGCTGTAAAAAAGGAAAGATTTGGGACGCGTTCAAAACTTTCCTTTTTTACAGCCACTTATTTTTTGCATATTATTCATTGTCTCTTAATATAATTATTTTAATATCCATCTAATTTCTTTTTTAGGAATCATTCAAAATTTGTTATTTTTTAAAATTGAAGTTTTATATTTCTGCTTATAATAGAAACTAATTATTATAATATTTTTTTATTGATTGCTATAAAATTCTTGACTTATGTTGTCAAATGATATAATATTTTGTCATATTAAATAAAAGGAGGAATGTTTTATGACATCATCAGAATTAAAAGCAAAAGCCCGTGAAAGCTTAAAAGGGAAATGGGGAAAAGCTGCATTAATAACTTTAGTATATGTTATTATAAATTGGGTTATTAACTTTATTCTAGGATTTATTCCATTTATAGGAGGAATTCTTGTAACAATCATTTCATTACCAATTTCTTTCGGATTGTTAGTTACTTTTATGAAACTAAAGAGAAATGAAGAAGTTACTTACACAGATTTTCTAAGCTTAGGTTTCTCTAATTTTGGAAAAGTTTGGGGCGTATTTGGAAATATGATTTTAAAACTAATTATACCAATTGTCTTAGTAGTTGTATTTATTATGGTAATGGTATTTTCAGGAATTGGCGCTGGTGTAGGTGTAGCATTCAGATCTACTAGTGCTACAACTGGATTTTCTGGTCTTATAATAGTTGGATTAATTGGATATATTGTTTCTTTAATATATTTAATGTTAAAATCTTATTACTATACTTTATCGTTTTATATTTTGTATGATAACCCAAATAAAACAGGTAAAGAGATTGTAGAAGAAAGCCAAAAATTAATGACTGGTAATAGATGGAGCTTTTTCTGGTTAGGATTTACTTTCATTGGTTGGGCAATACTTGCATCATTTACATTTGGTATAGGTATGTTTTGGTTAATACCTTACATGATGGTTACATTCGTAGCTTTCTATGAATCACTTGCAGGAAATAAAAATGATGTAGAAGTTTCGCCAGTTCAAGAAAATTAATAATACAAAATGTGTACATGGATGTTTTATAATTTAGCACCTAGTGCACAATAAAAAGTAAGAAATCAACTTTATTGCTGATTTCTTATTCCTTTTTTTAATTCATTTATTTTTTCCTCTGCATCTTTAAAAGAATTTCCCTTTACCCCAATATAATATTTAATTTTAGGTTCTGTTCCTGAAGGTCTTACACATATCCATGCATCATTATTTAGTTCATAATATAATACATTTGAAATTGGTAAATTTGTATTTTCTTCTTTATCAGTTTTTATATCTATAATCTTTTGTAATTTATAATCTCTTATTTTTTCTACTTCATAATTTGCAAATTTCTTAGGTATATTCCTTCTCAAATTATTCATTATTTCATTTATTTTTTCTAGTCCATCTACTCCCTCTAATGTAACAGATATTGCTTCTTCTTTATAAAATCCATATTTTTCATATATTTTTACCATTTGATCCCACAAAGTTAAACCTTGTTTTTTATAATATGCCGTAGCCTCACATAATATCATTACCGCAACTATAGCATCTTTATCTCTGCTATGTGTTCCTACTAAACATCCATAACTTTCTTCATAACCAAATTCATATGTATATTCATTTGAAATTTCAAATTCTTTTATTTTTTCTCCAATATATTTAAATCCAGTTAATACTTCTATTAATTTCATATTATATTCTTTCGCAACTTGCTTTGCCATGTTAGATGATACTATACTTTTTATTATTGCACCATTTTTTGCAATAGTTCCTTTTTTATATTTTTGAGATAATATATATTCTGCTATTAATAGTGCTGACATATTTCCTGTAAAAGCTTTATATTCTCCACTTTTTGAATCTTTCGCATATACACCTAGTCTATCTGCGTCTGGGTCTGTTGCTAAAACTATTTCTGCATTTTTTTCTTTTGCAAGTTTTAAAGCTAATTCAAATGCTTTCTTATCTTCAGGATTTGGATATGAAACTGTTGGAAAATTTCCATCTGGCATTTCTTGCTCACTTACTATATTTATATTCTCAAATCCTATTTCCCTTAATATTCTTTGTACAGGCATATTTCCTGCTCCATGAAGTGGAGTATATACAATGCTAAGATTTTTTTCCTCTTTAACTATATCTGGATTTTGCAATTGTTTTTTTAATTCTTCAATATATAAATCATCTATTTCTTTTCCTATAACATTATATAAGCCTAATTTCTTCGCTTCTTCTATATCTATAGTTTTTACTTTATCATATCCTAATATATTATTTACTTCTTCTATAATTAAATTATCTTTTGGAGATGTTATTTGAGCTCCATCTTCCCAATATACTTTATAACCATTATATTTTGCTGGATTATGGCTTGCTGTAATCATTATACCAGCTATAGCACCTAGTTTTCTAACTGCATATGAAAGTTCTGGTACAGGTCTTAGACTTTCAAATACATATGTTTTTATCCCATTGGCATTTAAACAAAGTGAAGCTACCTTACTAAATTCTTTAGAAAAATTTCTAGAATCATAACTAATTACAACGCCTTTTTTTTGTCCTTCTTCTTTTTTTATGAAATTAGCTAATCCTTGAGTTGCCTTTCCCACTGTATATTTATTCATCCTATTTGTGCCACTTCCAATAATTCCTCTTAACCCAGCTGTTCCAAATTCTAATTCTTTATAAAATCTATCTTCTATTTCTTTTTCATCATTTTTTATCTTTATTAATTCATCTTTTGTCTCTTTATCAAAAAATGGACTTTCTATCCATTCTTTGTATTTTTCCTTATACTTCATCTTTTTCCTCCGAATTTTAGGAGCCATTCTCTGTAAATACTTATATTTTTAAAATTTCCTTTCGTAGTCAAATTACTTTTCGAATATCGTTGTTAAAGTTTATCTAATTGCTTTATAGGTTCTACTATTTAATTAACTTATATTCTTATGTTGTAACAGTAAATAAACTCCTTTTATATCTATTTTTTGTCATATTTATTTTATATAGTTCTTAATTTTTATTTAATTATAAAATATTTCTTTTAAGTCAATTATTTATTTTTAAAATTGATATATAACTGTCTTGCTGTTTCTGGACTATCCTCACCCTTCTCATTTTTTATTGGTGCAAATTCATCTTCCCTTTTTACCCTCATTATTACCATATCATCTAATTTGTCAAACGCATCAAATAAAAATGCTTCAAATTTATATGCATTTGGTTTTTCTGCAATTACTAATTCTCCGTCCTCATTTATATAATTTGCTTTTTTATGTGCTACATGATATGGCATATCTTCTTTTCCTACTTTTTCTATAAAATCGACATTAAGTAAATTGCATAAAATATGTGACTCTCCATATTTCAACTCTCCATTTTTATTTCTTGCTTCACTTAAACTTTTTGGAATCTCTATATATTCTATTACAGAAGGTCGTCCATTCTTTTTACAAAATACCCCTACCTTTTCCTCAGGGTTTCTTTTAACTATGCTTTTAGCCCCTGCTAATACTTTTTTGTCTATTGTTAATCCTAATAATGTAGGGTCTACTGTTTTTACTAAAATATTATCAACACCACTTATAAAAAGCCATTTAATATTTCTGCTTTTCATATCTTTTATTATTCCATTATTATTTATTAAGCGGAAAATTCCTCCATGACCATCTGATGCCATCTTTATACTACTTTTTTGACTTAATAATATTTTTCCATCTTCATTAAGCATTGGTAATTCCCCTTGTGTAAAAAATATTATATTTTCTTTTCCATAATTAAAATAATTATTTTTTTCAAAAAACCTTACTGTTTCTTCATTATTTTCTTTACTGGTCATTATATACCATAAAATTTTTACATTATATTTTTCTGATGCTTCTTTTATTGTATCTATTAATAATTCAAATATACTTTTGTGAGATTCCAGTCCAATATCATAAGTTCCCTTAGGCCCTGTATGTCCAAGTCTTGTTCCGTTGCCCACCTGCCATTGTTACTACTGCATACTCTCCATTTTTTATTGTTTCTATCCCTATCTTATTATAATAATTTAACTCTTCTCTTGAAAGTTCTTCTTTATTTATATATGGAATTTGTCCTATTTCTCCTTCCTCTTGTTTATTATTAATATTTCCATATAACATTTTCATTTGTTCAAAATCTACATTTAATATATTATCAATTAATTCTTGTTTTCCTATTTCATTTAATTCATTATAAAATTTTAATAAATGCTCTTGTCCATATTCTTTTAGTTTATTATTTATACTCAAATAATTAATTTCCATACATTTCTCCTTTTTTTCCTATTATATTATATTTATCTTATATTAGTCAAATTAAATAAAGCAATTACCCATATATTTAAAATTTATTTTTCTATAATACAAAAAAACCTTTTCTATTAACTTTATTTTCATGTAATATAGTGTAATTTTCTATTATACAAAAAAGATTAAAAGCCAAATATTAACCCCAGATACTATTAAGTAGATTAATTATTAAACATTTTTAAAATATATTTATTTTTAAAAAATTTCTACTCTTAATCTACATTGTCTGATTCCTAACTACCGACTTCTAACCTTTACTTTTTTAATTTCTTTCTATCATTTTCTTATTAAACTTTTGCTATCCTATTTTCTCATTTTTTTTATAATCTTCAAAAATTTCATTTATTTCTTTTTCACCTGATGTATTTAATATTTTATCGTGTTCATCTAATATTTCTACTATGCTTCCATTAAATTCTACTATTTCATAACAATTAATTATTTTTATATTTTTTTGTTCTATTTTTTCTATGTTTTCTTCTATAATTTTATTTATGATATTATTTGCCTCTTTGATGTACTCTTTATTTCCATTTACTAAAAATACTATATTATTTTCTATAGCATTTTTTATAGAATTATTTATGCTTTCATAATTGTTATTTTTATTGCTCCAATTTATATTTAATATTTTTTCTTCATTTTTTACATTTAATTTTTTTATTAATACTTCTACATTATTTCTTATATCATTTTCTAATACTGTAATTACTTTCTCCTTTTCATTAACTTTTTTATTTATATAAGGAAGTAACATTGTTACCAAATGCCAATCACTTACATAAAAACTACATAATTTCATAATATTTTTCTTTTGAATATTCATAAAATATAGCCTCCTCTTTTGTTTGAATCTCTTACGGTATAAGTACTTATAAGAGATTCGCTTTTTGTTTACTGGTAAATTTTACCATTTTATTACGAATATGTCAAGAATATTACAAATAAACTTTTCGCTATATTTCGACATTTTCGTAATTTCATACATGAAACACCATAAAAATTTTTTCCAAATATGTATATATATTTTTTTATTGTAAATACTTTTAATAAATACAATAAAACGTAAATTAAACATTTGGAGGTTTGTATGAAAGATTTACTAAATATTATATGTTCAAAAAAAGTAAAATATTCCTTAATTTTAATAATTTTACTAGGAATTTACATTTTTATATCCGCTATTTCCTATGTAACTGCAGTTTCTTCTGAACTAGAAGATAGTATTTTTAGGTTACACGTTATTGCAAATAGTGATACAAAAGAAGATCAAAATTTAAAGTATATTGTTAGAGATAAATTAATTGAATATATGAATTCAATATCATTAAATGCTAAAAATAAGGAAGAAGCAATGAAAATTGCTAATATGCATATAGATGATTTTAATGAAATTGCTAGACAAACTATTATAGATAATGGCTACAATTATGATGTTCATGTTGAGATCGGAAACTTTTCTTTTCCTACAAAAACATATGGAGATATTTCTATTCCTGCTGGGTCATATGACGCTTTAAGAGTAAAAATAGGTGAAGCCAAAGGTCAAAACTGGTGGTGCGTAATGTTTCCTCCCTTATGCTTTGTAAATGTAAGTTCTGGTATTGTACCTGATGAATCAAAAAAAGTATTAGAAGATGAATTATCAGAAGAAGAATATAGTATAATCTCTGATACAAATTCTGCAGAAATTAAGTTTAAATTTAAAATAATAGAACTATTCCAAAACAGTAATATATTAACTGCAAAAAAATAGTTGTAAAATGTTAATATATGTGATATATTGATTATGCAAAATAGAATATTTAAATAGTATTCTATTTTTTTAAATGTAAATATATGGGGGTAATATATTTGGAAAAATTAGTTATAAAAGGTGGAACTCGTCTTAGCGGAGATGTAGTAATAAGTGGAGCAAAAAATGCAGCTGTTGCGTTACTTCCAGCAACATTATTAGTAGATGGAATTTGCACAATAAATAATCTACCATATATTAGTGATGTTAAAATATCATGCAAAATATTGGAGGAGTTAGGTGCAAAGGTTACTTGGAATGGAAATAATGAAGTTACAATAGATTCAAGAAATATTAAAAGCTCATCTGCTCCTATAGATATGACAAGTAAATTTAGAGCATCTTACTATTTAATTGGAGCTCTTTTAGGAAGATGTAAGTCAGCAATTGTTGGTCTTCCTGGTGGTTGTAATTTGGGAGCAAGACCTATTGACCAACATATAAAAGGATTTGAAGCATTAGGCGCAACTGTAGATGTTTTTGAGGGAAAAATTACTGCTACCGCAAAAAAATTAGAAGGTACTTCTATTTATTTAGATAAAGTATCAGTTGGAGCGACAATTAATGTTATGCTTGCAAGTGTTTTGGCTAAAGGTACAACTATAATAGAGAATGTTGCCAAAGAGCCTCATGTTGTAGACGTCGCTAACTTTTTAAACGCAATGGGTGCAGATATACGTGGAGCTGGAACAGATTTAATAAAAATAAATGGTGTAAAAAAACTATGTGGTAATTCTACATATAGTGTTGTTCCTGATCAAATTGAAGCAGGCACTTTTATGCTTGCAGCAGTTGCAACTAAAGGTGATATAACAATAAAAAATTGCATTCCTGAACATTTAGATTGCTTAACTGCAAAATTAATAGAAATGGGAGTTAATGTAGAAATAAACAATGATTCAATAAGAGTGTATACAAATAAACGACCAAATAAAGCTAATATTATTACTATGCCCTACCCTGGATATCCCACTGACTTACAACCTCAAATAGGAGTAGCTTTAAGTCTAGCACAAGGTACAAGCATTATTAATGAAGGTATTTGGGATTCTAGATTTCAATATACTGCAGAACTTAATAAAATGGGAGCTAAAATAATAAATCAAGGTAAATCTGCTATTTTTGAGGGAGTAGAAGAATTGTATGGTTCTTTAGTAGAAGCAACCGATTTACGTGCTGGTGCAGCACTTATAATAGCAGGAATCGTAGCAAATGGAGAAACTTCTATAACAAACATTTATCATATTGATAGAGGATATGAAAATATAGAAGAAAAATTCAGAAAATTAGGTGCCAACATACAAAGAGTCGTAGAAGAAGACATATTTTAACAAAGCAAAGGATGAAATAAAAATGTTTAAATTTTGTAGTTTATATAGTGGTAGTACTGGTAATTCATCACTAATTCAAACAGATAACACAAAAATATTAATTGATTGTCGGTGAAAGTGCAAAAAAAATAGCTGGAGCATTAAATAGTATAAATATAGAGCCTTCTAGTATAGATGCTATATTAATTACGCATGAGCATTCAGATCATATAAAGGGTATTAGTACATTTTCAAAAAAATATAATGTTCCAGTTTATGCAAATGAAAAAACATGGAATGCAATGAATGTTCAAAAGGAAAAAATAGAAAAGTGCAATATTAAATATTTTGAGTTTAACAAATTCAATATTGGAGATTTATGCATACTTCCTTTTAGCATTCCACATGATGCAGCTGACCCTTGTGGTTTTAATATATTTTATGAAAATAAAAAAATGAGTGTTGCGACTGATATAGGTCATATAACTACTGAAATTATTGATAGACTAAGTAATAGTTCTTTTATATTATTAGAAGCAAATTATGATAATAATGTTCTTAAATGTTCATCATATCCATATAGTTTAAAGCAAAGAATTGCTGGCCCTAATGGTCATTTATCTAATGATATCGCAGGTAAAACAATTTCTTATTTAGTAGAACATGGCTTAAATACTGTTATGCTTGGTCACTTAAGTAAAGAAAATAATTTTCCTGAACTTGCTTATAAAACTGTAGTAGAACAATTAATGGAAAAAAATATTGAAAATAATTCATTCAATTTAAGCGTTGCAACTAGAAACTGTGTTAGTCAAATAATTGATGTAAGTTAGAAAGGTATTGTATAGATGTTACATATAGATATTATTTGCATTGGAAAATTAAAAGAAGAATATTTAAAAAATGCTATAGCTGAATATTCTAAAAGGTTGTCAAAATATTGTAATTTAAATATAATAGAATTACCAGACGAGAAAATTCCTAATACTAATAGCCAAAAGTTGTTATATGAAGTAAAACAAAAAGAATGTAATAAAATACTTTCTCATATAAGAAAAGATAGTTTTGTTATAGCCTTAGATTTAACTCGGAAAACAATACTCATCTGAGGAATTTTCAGAAAAAATTGAAAAAATATCCTTAAATTATAGTAATGTAACAATTGTAATTGGCGGTAGTTTAGGAATGACTAATGAATTTTTAAACACGACAAATGAAAAAATATGTTTTTCAAAAATGACATTTCCACACCAGTTAATTAGAGTTTTTTTATTAGAGCAATTATTTAGAGCATTTAAAATCTCAAATAATGAATCATATCATAAATAATATATATATAATAATTTGTAGAAAGAGTTGATCTTTATTTTTTAAGGGGCTTATTTAAATTTCAAAAAAGTGAGTGTTAATATTTATATATTGCTTGGGGGAGCAATAATAAAGAGAGACTTTTTTATACTCTTTCTACAAAAATAATAACAAATGGAAATTTGGAATTAAAAGTTAGAAATTGGATTTTAATATTCATAGTTCTAACTTTTTTATTTAAATAGTTTTAGAGTTAATTATTTCTATTTATAATTTTTTTGATTAAAATTTTTTAATTAATTTTTTTTAATTAATTTTTTTTAATTAATTTTTTTTAATTAATTTTTTTTAATTAATT